>JAMOMX010000433.1 GCA_027066935.1 Sulfurimonas sp.
CAAAGTAACTTAGAGGGTGAAATAGTAGATAAAATTCAAGAATGCTATGGTGATGCTCATGGAATTATTATCAATCCAGCTGCATATACTCATACATCGATTGCTATTCGTGATGCTATTACTGCTGTAGCAATCCCAACAATAGAAGTACATATCTCAAATATTCATCGTCGTGAAGATTTCAGAAAAGAAAATATGATAGCAGCAGTATGTTCATCTTCAGTTGTAGGTTTTGGACCATTTAGTTACCACTTAGCTATGGTTGGAATGACCCAAATTTTTCAAGAGCTAGCAGCAGCTCAAGAGGCACAAAAAAAAGCTCAAGAGCAATCATAGGGTAAAAATGTATTTAAAACGTAAACTAAACAGTTCTTTAACAAGTTTTAAAAGTTTACATTTTTCTTACAAAACTACTCAAAAAACTTCCTTCAGACATCTTGTGACCATAGGGATTGGTGGAAATATTGGAGATGTTAAACGAAGGTTTGAACATCTTTTTTATTTTTTAAAAAGAGATATACAAGTTGAAATATTACAAACATCTTCTATCCTTAAAAATCCACCTTTTGGATATTTAGAGCAAGATGATTTTTTTAATGCTTTAATAGTTGTAAAAACAAATCTTCAACCAAGGCAGATGTTAGACTATCTTTTAAGAGTTGAGAAAAAATTTTTACGAAAAAGAAGTTTTGAAAATGCACCAAGGAGTTTAGATTTGGATATTATATTTTTTGATAACAGAGTTATAGACACTCCTAGACTTCAAATTCCACATCTCTCTTGGTTTGAGAGACAAAGTGTGACAATACCGCTAATGGATTTACATATATGAGTAAAATATTAACATTTACTGGCAAAAGCCCATCAGAAGCATTGAAGAGAGCTCGTATAGAGGTTGGCGATGAGGGCATGCTTATTGAAACTAAAGAGATTCGAAAAAAAGGTATAGGAAGAGAACCACTTTATGAGATTGTTATTTTATTAGAAGATGATGATATATCTGTAGCTTATTCAAAACCAAATAAACCATTGCAAAAACAAAAACCA
Source organism: Sulfurimonas sp. (assembly GCA_027066935.1). Taxonomy (GTDB): domain Bacteria; phylum Campylobacterota; class Campylobacteria; order Campylobacterales; family Sulfurimonadaceae; genus Sulfurimonas. The sequence continues at coordinate 1,048 of JAMOMX010000433.1, forward strand.
CTAAGAGAAAAAAGTGAAGATGTATTATTTGATATCTCCAGTGCAGCTGAGCAAATTTCACAAATATCTGATGTAACAAGACCACAGTTTGAGTATGGACAAAAGCTAAGACCTACTAAAGAAAGTATCGCTGAATCTGAACCTAAAGAGTTAAAAGAGATAAAATCTCAAATCAATAAATTAAGTGATAAAGTAAAGCTGATACAAAATATGTTTTGGGATGAAAAAGCACCAGAGTTGGAGAGTCAAATACCACCAGAATTTGCAGAGATATATAGACTTTCATCTCAAAGTGGAATGTCAAGAGAGCATTTAGACTCTATCATGAAAATGACATTAGAGCATATGCCAATAAGGATGCGTGAAAATTCAGTAACAATAAAAAGATATTTTCAAACAGTACTTAGAAAAATGATCCCAATTCGTCTTGAGAGTATGCCAGGGATTGGTTCTAAAAAAGTTATTATGCTTGTTGGCCCTACTGGTGTTGGGAAGACTACATCTATTGCTAAACTTGCAGCTCGTTACTCTTTTTTGATGCAAAAAAAATACAAAGTTGGTTTAGTTGTGTTAGATACTTATCGTATTGGGGCAGTTGAGCAACTTATGCAATATGCAAGGATGATGAAACTTGGAATTGAAACAGTAGTTGGACCACCTGAGTTTGCAAGTGCATTAGAATCATTAAAATATTGTGATTATATACTAATAGACACTATGGGTTCGAGCCCTTATGATAAAGCTAAGATTGAAAAAATATATGAATGTTTAAGTGTTAGTGGTGTTGAGTACAATATAGATGTTGTTTTAACAATGCCAAGCTCTATTAAGTATGAAGATATGTTACTAACTTACAATAATTTTGCAAATTTAAATATAGATACATTGATGTTTACAAAATTAGATGAAACAAAGTCTTATGGAAATATATTTTCTCTTAGTTATGAAACTAAAAAGCCAATTAGTTATTTTTCTGTTGGTCAAGAGGTTCCTGAGGATTTAGTATGTGCTACAAGTGAATTTTTAGTTGAGTGTATGTTAAATGGTTTTAACAGGAGCAAAGCATGATGGGACACCAAGCTGAAAAATTAGAAGCTCTTGTTGCATCTTCTACTAAAAAACGCTCTCGAAACACTCGTTTTATTGCGATTACAAGTGGTAAAGGTGGTGTTGGAAAAAGCACTATTAGCTCAAACCTTGCTTATCTTTTATCAAAAAGTGGATTAAATGTTGGTATATTTGATGCAGATATTGGACTTGCAAATTTAGATGTTATGTTTAATGTTAAAATTAAAAAAAATATTTTACATGTGATAAAAGGGGAAGCTACTGTATCTGATATTATTGTACCTATAACAAAAAATCTTATTCTAATTCCAGGTGAGAGTGGAGATGAGATTTTAAAATATTCAGATAAGGCTCTTTTTGAAAAATTTATGCAAGAAGCTGAAATTCTTGATAAGTTAGATGTGATGATAATAGATACAGGTGCTGGAATAGGGGATCATATTCAGATGTTTTTAGATGCTGCTGATGATGTAATAGTTGTGACAGTTCCTGATCCTGCTGCTATTACAGATGCCTATGCGACTGTAAAAACAATAGCAAATTTTCGAAGTGATATAGGGATGATTTTAAATCAAGTAAAAAATGAAAGAGAGGCTACAGCTATTTTTGATAAGATAAAACAAGTTGCAAAATCAAATATCTCTCAAGATTTAGATTTGAGTTTTTATGGAAAAATAACAAGTGATGCTAAAGTTTCTTCAGCTGTTAAAAAAAGAGAACTATTTAGTGTTACATATCCAAATTCAGTTCCATATAAAGATTTAGAAAATATAGCAAATAAAATTATTATTAAATTGGAACGCAATGTGCTAGTTAGTGCAAGTGAGAGTGGTCTAAGCGGGCTTTTTAAACGATTGATTAAACATTTTTAATTTATATTATTGGGGTGCTAATGTTAGGTGAAAATTATGTATATTTCTTCACAGTTCAAGGGTTTTTTATAGGTATAATTTTTGGTATTTTAAAATCACTTGATGCTGAGGGATTATTTCTTTATACCTTTTTTATAACTGCATTTTTTTACCTTTTTTCACATATAATAATTGCATTATATTTTAAAACTATTGCGCTTAAAGCACATTATTTTCCAAAAGATGTACATGAGCGTCACTTAGATTTGTTTGTAAACGAGATAAACCTTCGTGAAAAACTGATAGATTCAGCTGCAAAAATAACAGATGAGGCGGCAAAAGTGAACAAACGAGTAGTTTCTAATGATTAGTTTATATAGCAGCGATATTAAACATAAAGAAGATGAATTGGCTATCCAATATCTTCCTGCAGTTAAAGCTATGTCATTTCGTTTAAAAGAGAGATTGCCAAGCTCAATAGATTATATGGATTTATCAGCTATTGGTACAGAGGAGTTAATAAAACTAGCTCGTAGGTATGATGAAAAATTAAATGATAATTTTTGGGGTTATGCAAAAAAGCGTGTATATGGTGCTATGCTTGATTATCTTCGTTCTTTAGATATTTTAAGTCGTGCTAGTAGAAAACTTGTTAAAGCTATAAATTATGCTGTTGAAGAGTATAGAGTTGATCATGATGATGAGCCAACTGATGAACAATTGGCAGAGATACTTGATGAGAGTGTAGAAAAAATTCATGATGCACGGATAGCTTCATCTATCTATACAGTTATGCCACTATATGATCAGCTTCAAGTTGGTGATGAGGGTGCTGCTTTAGCTGTAGTGGAGCGTGAAGAGTTAGTTTTAGTTATTCAAAAAATTTTATCAAACTATTCTGAACGTGAACAGATGATTATTCAACTCTATTACTTTGAAGAGTTAACTCTAAAAGAGATAAGTATTATATTAAGTATTACAGAATCAAGAATTTCTCAAATTCATAAGTCAGTATTACAAAAGATTAAACAAAGTGTTGGAGATTCTGATGGCTGATATATTATCACAAGATGAGATTGATTCACTTTTAGATGTTTTAGAGGATGAGGGTGGAGATATATCGGGAGAAACTGAAGAGATTTCTCAACAACAAAGACAAGCTACCCTTTATGATTTTAAAAGACCAAATAGAGTTTCAAAAGAACAACTACGCGCATTTCGTGGTATACATGATAAAATGGCTCGCTCATTAGCATCTCAAATTTCAGCAATTATGCGTTCTATTGTTGAGATACAACTTCATTCAGTAGACCAAATGACATATGGCGAGTTTTTAATGTCTCTGCCAAACCCTACTAGTTTTAATGTTTTTTCTGTTAAGCCATTAGAGGGAAGTGGTGTTATTGAGATTAATCCAACTATAGCGTTTCCAATGTTAGATAGACTGCTTGGTGGGAAGGGTGAGCCCTTTGATGCTTCTCGTGAATTCTCAGATATAGAGCTTTCACTATTTGAGACTATACTTAGAGTTATGATGAGTACTCTCAAAGAAGCTTGGGGACCAGTAATGGAGTTATATCCAAATATTGAATCAAAAGAATCAAGCCCAAATGTTGTTCAAATTGTTGCGCAAAATGAGATTGTAGTAATGGTTGTAATGGAGATAATAATTGGACATTCTTCAGGTATGATGAATATTTGTTATCCTGTTATTGCATTAGAACCTGTTCTTCCAAGACTTGCCTCTCGAGATTTAATGTTAAATGAGACAAGTTCTAAAAAAAGTAGAAATACTGAATTACAAGTTCTTTTAGGTGGTGCTAAAGTTACTGTTGAAGCTAATCTTGGTAATTCAGAATTAGCTTTAAAAGATATTATAGAACTAAAAATTGGAGATGCTATAAGATTGTCAGGTGCTGCTGATAATATTGTTACATTATCTATAGATGGAAAAGATAGATTCAAAGGTGAAATTGGACTTAGACGCCTTAGAAAATCTATTCAAATTACAGAGATTATAGATACAGAAAAAGATGCTGTTAAAAGAGCGTTAGAAAATTTTGAGCAAAAACGAAAAGATAAAATATCTAGCGTAACTGATATAATTAATAGTTAAGTAAAAGGGAAGCAGTATGGATAATTTTATAAAACTACTAGAAAATGAGATAACTAAAAATGTAGAGTCAATGGTTGGTATTTTACCAACTCTTACATTAAAAGATGAACAAGAATTAAGCATGATAGCGAATATAATACCGCCTATTGTATTGCTTAAAATGAGTGTTAGTGGTGCTGTTGATGCAAATATAATGGTTGCTGTTACTCCAAACTTGGCTGCTGGGTTATCTGACCTTATGATGGGTGAAGAGCTAGTTAATCGTGAAGATATTAATGATGATGATATAGATGGCACTAAAGAAACATTTAATACAATTTTTGGGACTATTAATACAGTTTTATCTTCTCAAAAAGAGATACCAGTTTTAAATTTTAAATTTGAGAGCATTGAGTTTATAAACGATGATTCTGAGGTTTCATTAGGTGATTATTCAAAAATGTACAAATATGATTTTGAAATTGAATCTTCAACATCACTTTTAATGTTTATTATAGATGAAGCACTGGAGAAAACCTTATCTGGTGATAATATTTTAGATGAACCATCAATAGAACTAAGCCCATTAAGCAGTGTAGGTATCAATGAGGCTAATTTAAGCCCAAATGAGTTAAGTAACATCTCTCTTATAATGGATGTTAAACTGCCAGTTAGGGT
>JAMOMX010000434.1 GCA_027066935.1 Sulfurimonas sp.
GCCAATATTGGTTTATGAATATATTTTCTATCTTGTTTAACATCGTGACACTCTTTACAGCTTTTTTCTCTATCTTCTTTTGTATGTTTATATATCTCATTTGCGAATAGAGAGATACTAAAGAGAGCTTGACAAAATAGTATAAATATAATATTTTTCATTTTAACCTTTTTCATTAGTTTTTTATTGTAATGTTTTATTAATCTAATGATACTGTTAATATACTTAGATTTTAGGGTTTTTCTAAAGAGAATTAACTCTTAAAGAGATAGTTGCAATTTTTATATAATATTTTTAAGTGCTACAAAAAGTAACATATTGTAAAAAACTTTTAAGATATTAAATTTTGCTAAATTATTTTTTATAAAGTATATTTAAATATTTCATAAAGAAAATAAATATACTTAATTATTAGGCTAAATTATGTAAAATATTTTAATTTCACTTAAGTAATTATTAAATCCAATCACTATACTATCGACTTAATGATTTTAAAGGAGTTAGATGATGAAAAAAAGTTTTCCAGTTTTGTTGCTTAGTGCTATGATGATTTTTCTTATAGGTTGTGGTGGAGGGAACAATTCTGATAAAATAGAGGTAAAAACAGCTCCAAATACTCAACAAGAGACAGAGACAACTGAAGATAAAGTAGTAGTAAAAGTAAATAAAACTACTGTAGAAGCGGGTAAAACAGTAGACTTTGTCTTATCTAATACCCAAAACATAAAACTTATAGAGTGGAGAGATAAAAATGGAAAACTCCTATCAACTGACCTAAAGCTTAACAGACTTTTTTTTACAGAAGGAGAATATGAGACTATTCTAGTAGTAACAGATAAAAATGATAAAATAACAACTGATAAAATAGTCATAAAAGTAATCAAAAACTCAACCCCTACCAATGTAACACCAAACCAATCACCAGTAGCAAAAGCAAAAGCCGAATCTTTAAGCATCATGGATAAAGAGTATATACACTTAAGCGATGATGAAAGCTACGATAGTGATGGTAGCATAGCAAGTTATGAGTGGAGAGATATGGATGGTATACTACTAAGTAGCACCAAAAAACTAGATAGAAAGATGTACTATTATCCTCAGTATGACTTTAATAATAACGGCACAACAAGATATGTAAAAACACTCATAGTTACAGACGATAAAGGGGCAACTGCTAAAAAAAGCTTTACAATCATAGTCCATAAAAAACCAGACACAAATCAACCTCCAACAGTAGATGCAGGAGCAAATCAAACTATCACCCAAGGAGATAGTTTAACACTAAATGCTACAGCAGATGATAGTGATGGATCGATAGAAGGTTATGAGTGGAAGGAGGGAGGAGTTGTAAAAGGAGATAGTGCAGATCTTACATTAAATAATCTTTCAGTAGGAACACACTTTTTCACTATAACAGTAACAGATGATAAAGGAGCAACAGCAAGTGATACAGTAAAAGTAGAAGTAAAAGCACCAATAGTTATAAATCAAGCACCAACAGCCACACTACAAAGTGTAACACTAGATGAAGATACAACAAAAACTATCATACTATCAGGAACTGATCCAGATGGAGATGCGTTAACTTATACAGTAGTATCGATACCAAGTAATGGAACATTAAGTGGTACAGTACCAAACTTGATATATACACCAAATGCAAACTACTTTGGAAGTGATAGTTTTACATTTAAAGTAAATGATGGAACAGTAGACTCTGCACCTGCTATGGTTAGTATAGCTATAACAAATATAGTAGAACCAAACCAAGCACCAATAGCCACACCACAAAATGTAACACTAGATGAAGATACAACAAAAATTATAACACTATCAGGAACTGATCCAGATGGGAATACTTTAACTTATACAGTAGTAACACAACCAACCAATGGAACATTTGTAGGTGGAGTCTATACACCAAATGCAAATTATAACGGTAATGATAGTTTTATATTTGTAGCAAATGATGGCTTATTGACTTCTTTGCCTGCAACAGTTAGTATTACAGTAAGCTCTGTAAATGATACTCCAACAGCTATAGCTCAATCTATAGCACTATGTAAAAACACTTCAAAAAATATAGTTTTAATAGGAAGTGATGATGACAATGACACTCTTACTTATGATTTGACAACACTACCAACAAATGGTATATTTAATGGAATTACATATACTCCTAATCCTGATTATATAGGTACAGACAGCTTTAGTTTCAAAGCAAATGATGGACAAGTTAGCTCAGCTTCTGCAATAGTAGATATTGTAATAAACGGTGACAATCTCAGTGTTAATGAAAGATTTGATTTTATAGCAAATTATCTTGAATCATTATTAGATATAAAAAGTGATATTCTTGAATATGATGATAGTCCATTTATTTTAGATGAAGGTGAAACAAGAACATTTGTAATGACAATGGTGTTAGATTTTACAAATGATCCTATAAATTCTCCAGATAAAGGTTATATAACTTTTGTAATTCAGTTGGATGTAACAAAAAGTATGGGCAATCTTGTTTTTTCAAGCCCAGCAGAAAGCTTAACATTGATTAATTCTAAAAAAGAAACTTCCCCTTTTGGACTTATGACTATATTGACATCGGATTCAGATGTTCTATTGGGTGACGAGGTTTCATTTAATTTTGACAATTATTTTAATAAACTCTTAACAGAAGTGGGGAATAATTTGGCTTATGATAATATAAGAAGTATTTTTTCAGAATGTGATACAGAACTAATTAAAATATATTTTACTATGCATGAGAAATTACCAAATGATTCATATGACAAATTATTTATTAGAAATCCTGAAATATTTAATCCAACTGATTTTAGTTTAAATATTGGTGGTAGTACAAATCCATACTTAGATATATTTGATGATGGTGTTGTTCAAGCTCTAAAATTTGACTTGATTTGGAATCAAGTTCCATAAGAGGTGGGTAAAACCCACCTTATATATTTTCATACTACTTTCAATTAGAAAACCTAGTTAATCATAGATTAATAATTTTGTAACTATTCAGCCATAATTTGAAAAAAGCAAAAGTTTGTTAAGATATCGGAAGAGTTATAAGTAATAACATAGAAGAAACCAGATCAAAATACCAAATAAAATATTTAAATAAATAGGACTATATCGTGAAATTATATAACTTAATAATACTTGTTGTCTGCATCTTTTTTTATATAGGCTGTAAAGAAGAATCTACAGAACAGATATCCTCAGATAGTCAAAATATTTCACACACAGTTGATAAATCTCCTCCCGCTCTAATGTTAAATGGCACAAACCCTTTAATTCTTACAGTTAATGAAAAATATATTGAGTTTGGAGCTAATGCTATTGATGATAGTGATGGAAATTTGACATCAGATATTAAAATAATAGATAATGTAGATACTGCTACCCCTGGAAACTATACTGTGACTTATGCCGTATTTGATAGTACAGGAAATCACACTTTTGTAAATAGAAGTATTATGGTACTAAGTGATAATGATATATTTAAAGATAATGTATTTTATGTTTCACCAGATGGTAATGATGATAATGATGGTTCTTTTCATAATCCATTCAAAAGTTTGCAACAAGCAGCGAACATAGCTCAAGCAGGTAATATAATTTATGTTCGAGAGGGAATTTATGATGTAGGCAAGGGTTTAATTTTTACAAAGTCAGGTACAGAAAATAATTTTATTACTTTTACTGCATTTCCAAGAGAAAATCCAATTATTATCAAAAAAAATACAGATATATGGTCGAATAATTTTGGCGCTACAATAGCTTTTTATGGCGTTAGTTATATGAAATTCAATGGTTTTATTTTAGAAGAACCGGTAGGAAATGCTATCTTTGTTACAAATTATAATTATTCTAATACAATAGTATCTGGAAGTAAACATGTAGAAATAACTAACAATGTCATCTTTGGACAAAATAAAAATGTAAAAAACAGTCTTCGCTTAGGATATACAATAGGTATACAAAATAGAAAAATTAAAGCTTTTGATCCTATGCCTGATAAATCATCCGATATATTAATTAGCAGAAACTATCTTTATGAAAACTATACAGGTTCACTTGAAGAAAGTTACAATGAATCACTTACCATAGTAGGAAATGTCCATAACTATGTTATTGAAAACAATATATTAGAAAATAATTATTTTATAGGTATCGATGTAATAGGAGACCTAGAAACTGCCTTTCCTATGAATACCAATGGTTTAATACAAAATAATTTACTTATTAGAAATGGAAAAATTAACCAAAAAGGCAAAAGATATACGGCATCACTATATGTTGATGGTTCTGAAAATACAATAATAAGAAATAATACAATTCTTGATAGTTATGGTATTGGTATGGTTATTAGTCAAGAAGAGAAAATAGGTACTACAAAAAATATTACTATAGAATCAAATTATATTAATAATGGAGCTATATACACACTTGGGGTTGGAACTAAAGAGAGTGGAAAAATAGAAAATGCAATATTTAAATATAATGTAATTATTCAACCAAATAAAAATAAAGAAAACTATTTATTAGCAAGAGGGAATAGTGATAATATAATATTTCAAGAAAACTTTTTTTCTCTCTATAAAAACTTAAAAGCTATAAAAGATGAAAATACACTACCTAAAACTATTTGGAAATTAAGAGACAATATTTATAATTCAAAATATACCAAAGAAACTTTTATAAAAAATTTATACGATCCTAATCCAAAAATAAATTTAAATCATCAAACTCAACTTAATATAGGAGTAGATCCATCTAAACTAGATGGAGTAAAAAGAGAAAAACATTATGACGACCATACTCCTCCAATTATTACATTAATAGGCTCAAATCCTCAAGTATCATATATGGGATATGCATATTGTGAATTTGGTGCTATTGCAAAAGATGAAAATGAAGGTGATATATCTTCATTTATTATTTCTTCCTCAAAAATGGATACTACAATACCAGGGGAATATAAAGTAATTTATACAATTAAAGATAGTACAGGCAACAAAACACAAAAAATACGAATTGTTAATGTTATTGATGATATACCTCCTCAGCCTAAAAAATATATTAAAATAGATCAAAATGAAAATCTAAATGACCAGTGCCCAGGTGAAGCTATAGAATCAGTGGAAAATCTTAGCTTTTATTATAAAGGTAGTTTTGTTGGCAAAATAAAAAATAATTGGGATATCGATCATATCTACTTTTCAGTAGCTACTAAAGGTAAAATTAATATTAGTTTGTTTGCGCCTAAAGAACTTACAATAAAAGTTGGTACACTATGTGATACTGAAAACTATTATAGAGTAAAAAACAAAAAAAATAATTTGTATACTTTTGATGTACATTCAGGGGATTTAATAAATATATCTATTTTAGATTGGTTTAGTAAAGAAGGTTATGATTATAATCTCTCTTTAGAATTTATACCTAGTCAATTTTAAAAAATTAATTTTTTCTATGAAGTGTAACCATTCAGCACACCAATCAAATCCATAAATAAATAATAGGTGATAACCAATAACTAAAGCTAAGCTCTTTCTTGCCATTTATGGCTATTACTACATTATCAACCGTGGAGTGGCTCGAAAATCAATACTACAATTTTCATGGTATTGCGAAGAGATGTAATAATTGTTATTAATCTTTTGATTTTAGAACTATTTATGTTATGTTAAAATACTGAAAGA
>JAMOMX010000435.1 GCA_027066935.1 Sulfurimonas sp.
CATCCAGTATAGTAACTTACTTTGAGCGTTTATTTTCTTCAAAACTTAAAGCAGCGTTATTATCTAGTTTTTTATTAGCTATTTTATTTTTTGCACCTCTTGGTTATTTTTTAACATCCCTTACCCTTCAACTAAATAATATTGATGCTCAAACTTTTGAAAATTTAACCAAGTATATATCTGCATTTATCCGAAATCCACCAGAGTATCTTGCCTTTATAAAACCATATATTTTAGATGAATTTAAAGGTATTGATGTCAATACAATTACTTCTCAAGTTCTCTCTTTAACGGCAACTATTGGTGCTTTTAGTGCAGGGTTTTTAAAAAATGCTTTTTTAGTAATTATATTTTATTTTTTCGCTCACTATAATGGCTCTATAATAGTAAGTTATTTAAAGCGTGCTATTCATATCTCGGTAAACGAAGCAAATCAACTCATAAAAGAGTTAACATCTGTTATGAGTGTTGTGTTTTACTCTATAATAGTAACTGCGATGTTTGAGGGAATCTTATTTGGACTAGCTATTTCATATATGGGTTATAATGGTCTTTTATTTGGAATCATGTATGGTTTTGCTTCATTAATCCCTGTAGTTGGTGGTATCCTTATGTGGCTTCCATTTATGCTTTGGGAGTTCTCAATTGGAAATAGCGAAAATGCGATTTTTATAGCGGTTTACTCCATTGTAGTTATATCTATAATTGCTGATACATTTATAAAACCATTAATTATAAAAGATATTAACAATAGATTATTAGAAGATGATGATTCGCGGATAAATGAATTAGTAATTTTCTTTGCTATCATTGCTGGACTTGCTACATTTGGATTTTGGGGTATGATTTTAGGACCAGCTATCACCGCATTCTTTCTAACTATTTTAAAATTATTTGAAGCTAGAACTGCAGAATATGAGAGTGATGCCTAATTCTTATAAATTTGCGGATGATCACTTTTCCAACGACGGTGAAGCCAAAACCAAAATTTTGGCTCTTTAACTATGATGGAGGTAAGCCAATCAGCTTGAAGCTGTGTAGCTTTTAATACATCTGCTTTTTCATCATCTGTTTTTTCTACAGGTATCTCATCAAAAAGCATCAATGTATAATTTTCCTCATCATCCGTTGTAATTGTAACTGGAATTATTGCAGCATTAAATTTTCTTGCTAAATAGGCTGGTGTTGAGGTTTGACGTATAGTTTTACCCATAAATTTAACTGTCACTCCCTCATTTTTACTCATATTTGTGTCTATTAAAAGACCACTAGCTCCACCATTTTTAATAAGTCTTATCAATGGTTTTATAACATTTGTTTTTTCTAAATTTGTATTTCCAAAACTTGATCTTGCCTTAAGCAACCAGCTTTCGTATTCGCTATTTTTAAGTTTTTTATACACGGCAGCAAGTGGTTCTACAAAAGCACCAAGTGATGCACCCCCAAGTTCCCATGAGCAATAATGTGTAGTTACATATATAACTGCACGCCCCTCATCATGCACTTTTTTTACAACCTCTATATTTTGTACTGTAATTTTATTTTGCAACTCTTCTTTGTTCATGTGACGAAGTTCCATAAGGTGCAAAAAATTATACATCAAGTTTTTAAAAGCATACCTAGTTATTTCATCTATCTCTTTATCACTTTTTTCGCCATCAAATGCATAATGCAGATTTTGATAAGCTATTTTTCTATATTTTTTTGAGATATGGTACCCAAGAATACCCAAAAAAGAAAAAAATGATTTTCTAATTTTTTTTGGTAAAATCATTAAAAAGCTTTCTAATAATAGTAAAAATTTTAATTGCATATGTAATTATCCTTAATGTAGCGTATTATATCAAAGCCATTGTAAATATCCTTTTGCTATAATTAGATAAATTTATTATAAGGCATTTAAAATATATGGTTACATTAGATATTCAACAGTTTTCCATCGGTAGAACAAAAGCAAGAGCATATTTTTGTTATCTTTTTTCTAGAAATATTCCAAACAGGTTGCCATCATTAAGCGAAGAGATGATTATGCCTCGTTTATTAAAAATAAAAGCAGATTTACAAGATTGTGAGGGTGTTTATCTTTTAGATTATAAAGGTGTGCAAATTACACCAACTTTTACAGCTGGCAAACAAATAGATGAAGATGCAGGGAAAATTCGTGCAGATCGTGCTTATTATTATCGTGCTGTTCGTGAGGGTAGATGTACAATAACTGACCCCTATCCATCTCTTATTACTAAAGAGCTTACTATTACCGCTTCTCAACCTATCTATTGTGAAAAAGGTGAGTTGAAATATGTAGCATGTTTAGATATGCCACTAGATGAAGTTATAAAGATTTCACATCTAAATACATCAGATATGGTGTTTGCTAAACTTTTTAAATATGGTTATGGACTTTTTGCTTTTGCCCTTATTGCAATAGCATTGTTACTATTTATTTCAGGTATTCAAAGCTTTTTTGTATTTGAAATATCTCCATCACATTTTAAAATAAAAGATGTATTTGAAGCTACAATTTTAATGACCTTAGCTCTGGCCATATTTGATTTAGCAAAAACGCTCATAGAAGAGGAGATATTAGGGAGGCATAAAGAACAAAACATATCGGGTCCACATAAAACGATGGTTCGCTTCTTAGGTTCAATCATAATCGCTCTATCTATAGAGGCTTTAATGTTAGTATTTAAGTTTGCTATAACAGACCCTGCACAGCTAATATATGCAATGTATATCATTGCTGGTGTAGCTATGTTACTTATCGGTTTAGCAGTATATATAAAATTTACAAAAGTTGAAAACAATCAATGACAAAGCAGACAATAGCTATAGTTGACTACAATATGGGAAATTTAGCAAGTGTACAAAATGCATTCGCTAAATTTGATAAAAAAACTGTTGTAGAGAGTGATCCTAATAAATTTAAAGATTATGATAAGATAATTTTGCCAGGTGTTGGTGCTTTTGGTGATGCAATGCAACATTTAAAAGAAAGAGATATGATTGAATCATTAAAAGAATATGCTATAAGCGGTAAACATATACTTGGTATCTGTCTTGGTATGCAACTATTATTTGAGAGTAGTGAAGAGTTTGGTAAACATGAAGGTCTAGGACTTATAAAAGGAAATGTAACAGCTTTTGATGCAAGTAAATTTAATGAACCATTAAAAATTCCACATATGGGTTGGAATAGAATGTTTACAAAACAACATCCTCTTTTTGAGAACTTAGATGAAAATCATTATTTATATTTTGTACATACTTATCATGTAAACTGTACTAATGAAAATGATATCATAGGGCGTACAAATTATGGTTATGAATTTACTTCTGCAATTGCATGTGAAAATATACTAGGAATTCAGCCACACCCAGAAAAAAGCCATAAAAATGGTTTAAAAATATTAGAAAATTTTATAGGATTATAATAAAATGACTTTATACCCAGCGATAGATTTAAAAGATGGAAAAGCAGTAAGATTAACAAAAGGTCTTATGGAGAGTGCAAAAATTTATTCAGATGAGCCATGGACTTTAGTTAAAAAATTTGAAGAGATGGGAGCGGAATGGGTACATTTAGTAGATTTAAATGGAGCTTTTGCAGGTGAGCCAAAAAACTTAGAACAGATTATTAAAATTCGTCAAAATTGTAATGTAAAACTTGAACTTGGTGGTGGAATTCGTGATGAAAAAACTATTAAAAAAATGTTAAAGATTGGAATAGATAGAATAATTTTAGGATCAATTGCTGTGAAAAATGCTCAATTTGTTAAAGATATGGCTTCAAAATACCCAATTGCTGTTGGGATAGACGCTATTGATGGTTTTGTCGCAGTTGAGGGTTGGGGAGAGGTTAGCTCAATGAGAGCTACAGATTTGGCAAAAGAGTTTGCTAATGCAGGAGTGGAAGCTATTATCTGTACAGATGTAGGTAAAGATGGAACACTAAGTGGTGTAAATGTAGATTTTACAGTTGAGATTGCAAGGGCTAGTGGCTTAAGTACTATTGCCAGTGGCGGAGTAAAAGATGAAAGTGATATACAAGCACTAATAGATACTAAAGAGGTCGATGGTGTTATTATTGGAAAAGCTTATTACGAGGGAACGCTAGACTTACCAAAAATGTTTAAATTATTAGATTAATAGACATAAAATAAAAATTTTGCTACTATAGTGATAATAAATTATGCAAAATATACTATAAAAAAGGATTCTAATTGAAGTTACTTGTTGTTGATGACAGTTCTACAATGCGCCGTATTATAAAAAACACTTTAGCTAGACTTGGATATAAAGATATACTAGAGGGTGCTGATGGAGTTGAGGGTTGGAGTCAAATTGATTCTAATCCAGATGTTGATATGTTAATTACAGACTGGAATATGCCTGAGATGAATGGACTTGAATTAGTAAAAAAAGTTCGTGCAGATGAGCGTTTTGCTGATTTGCCAATTATTATGGTTACTACAGAGGGTGGTAAAACAGAGGTTATTACTGCACTTAAAGCTGGTGTAAATAATTATATAGTAAAACCATTTACACCACAAGTATTAAAAGAGAAGCTTGGGGCTGTTATGGGTGTATCGGAGTAATGCAAGAGAGCTATTATGAGCTCCAAATAGATATCTCCTCTCATCATGAGTTATTTGCTGATTTTTTAATTGATACTATCCCTGTTGGTTTTGAAGAAGTAGATAGCGGATTTATAATTAGAAGTGAAGATGATTTAGAAACAATTGCTTGGGGAGTTGAGCAATTTAGCGAGGCATTATCAAAAGCACTTTCAATAAATATTGAGTGTGAATGTAAACAGCAAAAACTTAAAAATAGTGATTGGATAGAGGTTTATCAAAAAAGTATACAACCTTTACAGATTGACAACTTTTATATCCATCCAACATGGAATGAGCCAAGTACACAACTGATAAACATAGAGATTGATCCAGCTTTAGCTTTTGGAACAGGGCACCACCCTACAACAGCTTCAGCACTTCGTGCAATATCAAAATATGTAAAACCTAATTTTAGTGTTTTAGATGTTGGTTGTGGAAGTGGAATCCTTGGAATTGGAGCTATTAAACTGGGTGCCATTGTTGATGGATGTGACACTGATATAGTATCTGTGAATAATACATTACAAAATGCTAAATTAAATAAAGTTGAATTTAGCAATGTTTGGGAGGGTTCATCTTCCTCAACAAAAAAGAGTTATGATATTGTTGTAGCAAATATAGTAGCTGATGTCTTAACCTTTATTGCAAAAGATTTAAAACAGGTAACAAAAGATGATGGAATTTTAATTCTATCGGGAATTTTAGATAAATATGAAAACAAAGTTTTAAATTTTTACAAAGAATTTAAAATAATAGAAAAAATAACCCAAGATGAATGGGTAACATTAATTTTACAAAGGTAACAGGAAGCAAATTAGATGCAAAAAAACAATAAAAACAACAAAAATGATAATAATAATTTTTTTAACCAAAATCCATTAATAACATTCGCAATATTTTCAGTAGTAATCATTTTATTATTTAAAACACTTGTTGGAGAAAATGCAACATTAAATTCCACTCAAGGAAACCAAAGAGTACAACAAGTAAGTTATTCTGAACTGAAAAATCTAGTAGCTACTAAAAGTGTTAATAAAGTTGAAATTGGTCAAAGTTATATTAAAGCAACCTCTGCTGATGGCAATACTTACACAACTAGGATTATTAGAGGCGATACAGACTTAGTTAAAGAGCTTGATAAACAAGGGATAGAATATACTGGTTTTAGTGAAACAAATTGGTTTACTGAGATGTTTGGATGGTTATTTCCATTTTTATTAATTATGGGTATCTGGATGTTTTTTGCTGGACGTATGCAAAAAAACATGGGTGGTGGAATCCTTGGTATGGGTGGATCTAAAAAAATGATCAACTCTGAAAAACCAAAAACAAAATTTGATGATGTAGCTGGAGTAGAAGAAGCAAAAGAGGAAGTTCAAGAGATAGTTGACTTCTTAAAATACCCAGCTAGATATGTTGAGATTGGTGCTAAAATCCCAAAAGGTGTGCTTCTAGTTGGTTCACCTGGTACGGGTAAGACACTTTTAGCTAAAGCTGTAGCTGGTGAAGCTGATGTTCCATTTTTCTCAGTTACAGGTTCTAGTTTCATAGAGATGTTTGTGGGCGTTGGTGCGGCTCGTGTACGTGATTTATTTGAGCAAGCAAAAAAAGATGCCCCAAGTATTATCTTTATAGATGAGATTGATGCTATTGGTAAAAGTCGTTCTGCTGGTGCACAAATGGGTGGAAATGATGAGCGTGAACAAACACTAAATCAACTTCTAGCAGAGATGGATGGTTTTGGAACAGATACTCCTGTAATCATTCTAGCCGCTACAAATAGACCTGAAATTCTTGATCAGGCGCTACTTCGCCCTGGTCGTTTTGATAGACAAGTATTGGTTGATAAACCAGATTATGAAGGTCGTATAAAAATCCTAAAAGTACATATGAAAGATGTAAAAATGGATAAAGATGTAGATGTTGAAGAGGTCGCTCGTTTAACTGCTGGTTTAGCAGGTGCTGATTTAGCAAATATTGTAAATGAGGCTGCTCTTTTAGCTGGTAGAAAAAGTCAAAAAACTGTTAAACAACAAGATCTATTTGAATCAGTTGAGCGTGCTATAGCTGGTCTTGCAAAAAAATCAAGAAGAATTAATCCTAAAGAGAAAAAGATTGTTGCTTACCATGAGAGTGGACATGCACTACTGGCTGAAACTACAAAAGGGGCAAAAAAGGTATCTAAAGTATCAATTGTACCTCGTGGATTAGCAGCTCTAGGTTATACGCTAAATACACCTGAAGAAAATAAATTTATGATGCAAAAACACGAACTTTGGGCTGAAGTAGACGTACTTCTTGGTGGTCGTGCTGCTGAAGAAATTTTTATTGGTGAGATATCAACTGGTGCAGGAAACGATTTAGAGCGTGCTACTGATATTATTAAGTCAATGGTGCAAACTTATGGAATGAGTGATGTAGCTGGCTTAATGGTACTAGAGAAATCTCGCCAGTCCTTTTTAGGGGTAGGTGGTCCAGCAGCTCGCGAATACAGTGACAAAATGGCTCAAGATATGGACAATTTTATAAAAACATCACTAGATGAAAGATACAAGGATGTTTTAGAGCGTCTTAATGAATATAGTGATGCTATTGAAAATATGGTTAAATTGCTTTATAAAAAAGAAAATATTAGTGGTGAAGAGGTTCGTGAAATAATAATTAACTTTGAAGAGGAGAACAATATAAACTCTAAAGTTGAAATTATCGCCGATGAGATAGCTGAAGAATTAAAACAAGATGCTAAAATGGCAGATGACAAGGAAAAAGAAGATGAACAATAATCTTTTTCCTATAGCTAAGGAAGGCTGGAGGTATATTGTATACTCTATCATAGCCTTTTTAGTGTTAGGTTTTTTAGATTTTGAATTTTTACAGTTCTTTTCATTTTTAATAATTCTTTTATTTCTATATATATTTAGAAATCCTGAAAGACAAATACCATCATTTGAAAAAGGTGGTGTAACTAGCCCAGTTGATGGTACTATAACATCTATACAAGAGTTAAAAGATCATAACTATTCATATAAGATTACTATAGAGAGCTCTTATTTTGATCTCTCTATTTTAAGATCACCAATTGAATCAAGTGTCAAAAGTGTTGATATTTTAAGGGGTGCAAAACTTCCTAAGCTTCCTAATTTAAGTGATAAGCTAAATGAAAATATGGAGATTGTATTTGAAGATATTAACTCAAATAAAATCAAAATAACACACCAAAATATATTAGGCTTTAGTGATATTAAATCTGATGCTTTTGTATCTAAAAGGTTTATCCAAGGCTCAAGGTATGGAGTAATGACAAAAGGAATTACAAACGTTTACTTTCCAAAAAATACAAAATTAGATGTAGTAGTTGGTATAAAATTAAAAGCTTGTGAATCTATTATTGCTCACCTTTATTAGCCAAAACTCTTTGTAAATACAATTTTTGTGTATCTATCTCAAAGTTAAAATACCTAGAGATAAAACCTTCATCTCCAATCTGCTTAAATTGAATCTTGGCTCCAATATTATTTTGTGCCTCTAAATATAAAAGCCCTAATGCATATCTGTTCTCTTTATTTGTACGATTTTTCATTTTAGCTAATTCTAGTAGTGCAATTGCATTAGCTGGATGCTCTGCAGCAGTAGATGCTACTGCGGCTAAAAATAGGGTATTAGAATCACGCACTTTTAAATCATCTATAAGATGATTATAAAGAACATATGATTCTTCATAGTCCTTATCATAAAGTGTAGCTAGAGCTAAAGAGCTTACAATCTCTTGAGTATTATTTTGTGTAGTCTCCAACACATCTCGAAGCTGTTTTCTCAAGAAAAAAAGTTTCCCCGTAATCAAGTTTTGCTGTACATATAGATACCTAGTTATATATGGTCCATAATACAAATCATCAAAATTAAATTTTTGCTCTTTTAAATAATTCATAACTTTAAAAGCATACTCTTTTTGTTTTAAATCATTAAAATGAGCATCAATATACATCATATGTGGCAAAATGTCATTTGGAGCTAAAGAGACAAGAGCTTTTGTAGCACGAGAAGCTATATCTTTATTGTTTAATTCCTGTGCAATAATTGCTTCTAATGCTAAATATATTGGTCTATGTTTATAATCATTATGCAGCCAATCAAGTGCACTAACAGTATTGTTATCACTAATATATAAAATTGTTTTGATAAATCTAATATTTTCACTTTCTTCTTCTAATAATATAGATTCCTTAATAGTAGCGAGTAACTTTGTATGTTCTTTATCCAATAACTTTGCACACATCACTCCATATATACCAGATAGATAATTTTTTGCATCTAAGTTAAATGATTTTATAAAATACTTATAAGCTTGTGGAATCTCCCCTAGTTGAGCATAAGTAAGTCCAAGGTTATAGTTCAAAATAGAATGTTTTGGTTGTATTTTTATTAATTGCTTTAATTTTTCATTTGCCTCTCTTACCTTAAAAGATAAAGCCATTTTAATTGCTTTAACTATACCTATATTTACACTAGATGATGTTGTGCTTTTGTTTAAATAAGCTTGGGCATTTTGTATATTATCTATAAACATATTTGAATTTCCCTTGCGAATATAACTTATAGTTTTGTGTGCATCAAATATTTTATATGGTGAATAATAAAATATTTTATGAAAAGTCATAAATCTATTTTTAATTACATTAGCTCTGTAGCTATCTTGTGCTTTTGCTGGATCAAACAGTTCATCTTTTAAAGTTACTTTTATTGGGTATGGTTTATAAACCTCATCTGGAAACATATCTGTTGTATTTTCTATTAACTTCCCGGCAGATCCTACTAAACCTGATTTTAGATATATATAACTTAGTGCCAATGCTGATTTAACAGGTTCTATATTTCTTTTCATTGCATCTTGAAAATATTGTTTTGCTAATGTCAAATCACCAACTCTTGCATAGAGTAAACCAATAGAAAAAGCATCACTATTTTCATAATCTTCTTCTAAATTTTCTATAGCAACATGATTATTACCATATAAAGCGTTTATCCTTGCACTTAATTGTTTTTGTATCTTCGGATATGCCTCTGTTGTTGGATTATTTAATGAGCTGAGTGCTTCAAGATAATTATTAGAATAATACTGAATAAGTGTATAATAATATGAATAAAGTGGTGATTTATTTTCTTGTGGAAGATATGCATATGCGAGATTTATATAATAATCAAAACTTTTTTTATCTTTTAGGTGTAGTGAACAAACAGCTGCATTAATAGCACTTACACATCTTTTTTCACCATTTAAAATTGCCTTTGCAAATGTTTTTAAAGCAGTATCATATTGTTCACTTTTTAATTGAGATACACCTAAGTTATATAAAGAGATAGATTCGCTAAATTCTGCAATTTTTTCATATAGGTTTAAAGCTTTTTCTTTTGAACCATGGGAATAAAGATAGTTTGCTTTTGCAATCATAACTTCTAGTTTACTAAGCTCTACAGGTTTTTGATCGTATTGATCTAATTTTTCTTCTATGAAATCTAATGAATATATCTGTTCTTGTTCTTTAGGCGAACTAAATATTAAAACTAGGCTAATTACTATTATAGCTACTAAGATAGCCCCTATAGCAGAAAAAATGATTATTTTTTTCTTTTTATTATCACTTTGAAGTTCTGGTGCATTTGAATCTACCTCATAATCTGCTGCAGCTTCACTCTCTTCAATAATAATTATCTCTTCTTGGGGCTCAGCCATCATTTACCTTAGATTTTATTAGTTAATTTAAGCAATAAAAGTACCAAAATATATAGATGATTACACATCCAATACTACACTAAATATATCTCAGTGCTTCTTGAATTTTTATAGCTTGAATATGTTCATATACATCATGTACCCTAAGTACTGATGCTCCATTTTTAGCAGCCTCTAAATGTAAAGCTAAAGTCCCTGCTAATCTATCTTCTGGCAGTGAAGAAGATATCTTGTCTATCATCGATTTTCTCGAAGCTCCAATCAATAATGGTCTATTAAGAGTTAAAAAATGCTCTAAATTTTTAATCAATACAAGATTATTCTCTAAAGTTTTTCCAAAACCTATACCTACATCTAAAACAATATCTTTTATTCCAAAAGATTCCGCTTTGGTAATTCTATCTTTAAAAAATGTATAAATATCACTTAAAATATTTTCATAACAAGGATTGTTCTGCATTGTTTGTGGTGTACTTTGCATATGCATTATTATAACTTTTGCATTATATTTGGCACAGATTGTACATACCTCATCATTTTGTAAACCTGTAATATCATTTACAATTTTAAAGCCACTATCTAGTGCTTGTTGTATAACTAAAGGCTCATATGAATCAATACTAAAATCAACTTTTTTATAAAGTTTTTTCTCTTTAATTATTTTTAAAATTGGTTTTATTCTTAATATTTCCTCTTCTACACTAACTTTTTGTGATAAAGGAGCTGATGATACAGCACCAATATCTATAATAGATGCACCATCGTCTATCATTTTTTGTATTTTTTGTATCGCTTGTGAATCTTTAAATCTACTACCGCTAAAAAAACTATCATTATTTGCATTTATAATGCCCATTATTTCAACTCTTTTGGGGGTTATTACATTTAAAATCAGTTCTAATTCAAATGCCAACTCTTTTAAACCAAATGGTTGTGCCAACTCTTTTTTACTTAAAATTTTTAATTGTTTTGTAGTAGCAATAAGCAAACAATCAACTTTAGGAGTTTTTGCTATTACCGTACCTCTTGGAACTGCTAGGTCTGCTCCTATACTTAGAGCATCTTGTTTTAAAATATTTGCACCACCTACATTTAAATCCCGTATATAAACCAGATGCACATTGATTTTTGAGCTTAAAATATTTATTCCACCACTATCAACACCAATATTTTTTAGAACTTTAGTTATATCACATTGTGTATTTAATTTTTCAATCTGCATGGGTAAAACTCATTAAAATAAGTGCTAATACACTTTGAGGACGGGAATTTAACTCTAAAAGCCTGTATGCTTTATCAAAAATTTCTAATTGCTCATTTGATAAGATAAGCTTATCAACTACAGTCGCTCTAGCATAGATAACCTCTACTAGTTCTTTAGCTTCTATCCTTGAAATTCTTGAGTTTGTTTTTAAAAATGCAAAAACTTTAGCATAATCTATTTTTGTTAAATTCATATCAAACTCTTTGATTTCATGAGTTATTTTACCTTTAAATATTGGTAATCTTGAGCGAACAGTTGGAAGTAAATTTGATTTTGTTGGACTGATGATGATGAATTCTATATTTTTAGGTGGCTCTTCAAAAACTTTAAGTAAAGAATTCTGAGCTTCCACACCAAAGCTTTTAGAACCTAAAACTATATACTTTGTTTGACTCTCACTAATATAAGCCTCTGATACAACAGCTTTTGCATGTTCGAGTTTAAATTTTTCCTCTATAAACCCTACAACTCTCAGTGGCTGAAGCTTATTTTGAAGTTTTTCAAATTCACTTAATATATCTGTAGATATTAAGATATGACTCTTTATAGTATCATGAGGTAACATCTACCTCTCCAAATATTGCTGCATTTAATGACAAGTCAAAAAGACGATATATTTGTAATAGTTTTATATCTAAATGTTTGTCATAACTTTTTAGATTAAAACTGTTTACATAATCTTCATCAAATATCCAAAGATAACTGTTATCTTTCCTTTTTGCAATATCAGCTTTTTTATTATCACCTGAACCTATATACCAAAAAAAGTAATCATCTCTAAGGGAGAGATTTATCATATCTTCTATAATGTCAATTTTATCACCGCCACTAATATTATTGTAATGTGCATATAAAGAGTCTATACTAACAATTGGTAAAAGGGGACGATCTAATTTTTCAGAATTTATAGAACTTAATATATAATTTTCTAACCATTTTCTTTTATTGTCAGTTATAAGAACAATAGTTTTTCCATTTAATATTTGTTCAAGTGCTAGGGAAGTAGCAGGAGTCCAAGCAAACCTGAGCTCTTCTAACCAAGAGAAGCTAGAACCCTCTTCTCTTATTGTATCTAAACTCCATTGGGTGAAATCTATATCATTAAACATGATAATTTACTTATCTAGCTCATAAGCTCCGTGAAGTCCACGAACTGCTAACTCTGCATATTTTTCATCAATAATCATAGATACTTTTATCTCTGAAGTTGAGATCATATTTATATTTATGTTATTATCCGCCATTGTTGAAAAAGCTAATGCTGCTACACCAGCATGCGACTTCATCCCAACACCAACAACTGAAACTTTACAAATTTCTTCATTATAAGAATCATCTTTTATCTCTCCAGTTTTTATAAAAGAATCTACAACCTCTTTTGCATCTTTTATATCACTAACAGGGACTGTAAAATCAATACTTGTACTACCATCATAAGCTTTAGTTTGAATTATCATATCTATATTTATATCGTTTATTGCTAGTTTATTAAAAATGTCTGAAGCTATACCTGGTCTATCTTTTACACCCATCAAAGAGATACGAGCTTGGTTTCTATCTAATGCGATTCCACTTACTAATGGTGCTTCCATAATATTTTCTTCCTTTGTTATTAATGTTCCCTCTTCATTTGAGAAACTTGTTCGTGTTACTAAATTTACATTTAATTTTTTAGCCATCTCAACTGAACGATTTTGAAGTACTTTTGCACCAAGTGATGCTAACTCTAACATCTCATCATAAGAGATTTTATCTAATTTTTTAGCACGAGGCTCTATACGGGGATCTGTTGTATAGATTCCACTTACATCTGTATATATCTCACATAGGTCAGCTTTTAGGGCTCCTGCTATTGCTACTGCTGATAAATCACTTCCACCTCGACCAAGAGTAGTAATATCTCCATTTTCATTTACACCTTGAAAACCAGCAACTACAATGATTTTACCATCATCCAAAGCACTAACTATAGCCTTAGGATTTATCTCCTCTATTCGAGCTTTTGTATGCTGTGTGTTAGTAACTATTCCAGCTTTACGACCAGTCATTGCAACTGTAGGAAATCCCATCTCATTTAGCGCGATAGAGAGCAAAGATGCTGTTACTCTTTCGCCTGAACTTAACAACATATCCATCTCAGCTTTATTTGGATTAGATGAAAAATGTTGAGCATACTCAACAAGCTTATTTGTCTCACCACTCATCGCTGACACAACCACAACTACATCATTCCCAGCTTTTTTACTCTCACTAACGCGATTAGCCACATTAGCAATACGCTCTAAATCACCAACACTTGTTCCACCAAATTTTTGAACAATTAACATTTTATAAATAACTCTCTTTTTTAAAATAGTTTATTACTTTGTTATAAACTTCTAACTTAAATGCAGCACTTAGATTTAATGCATCATCAACTTTTACAAATTTATATGCACTAAACTCAGGATGTTCCGTTTGAATATTAATCTTTGCATCTTTATCTAGTTTTAGTAAAAAATATCTTTGCATCTGACCAATAAATGGTTTCATAGATGCAGCTATCTTAGGAGGAAAATCATAAGATATCCACTCTGGATACTCAGCTATGATAGTTGCTTTTTTTGTCCCTATTTCCTCTTCTAGCTCGCGAAAAAGTGCCTCTTGCACCTCTTCACCCTCGTCTATCCCACCTTGTGGAAATTGCCAAACTTCGTGCAAATCATTTCTTTGTGCAATAAAGATCTCTTTTTTTTGCGGATACTTATGTGATAAAACAATCATAGCTACATTTGGACGATATAAATTTTTTTTACTCATTAGATTCTCTGTATTTAAATAGCGCGATTATACATAAATAGCTATTAAAATAAGATTACGAGTTAGTGATAACTTTAGTTTCTATCTAATGCATTTAAATCTTTAAACGCTTCTACAACTCTATCAACTAGAGCTACCTGCCCAGCTCTTAACCATTTTCTAGGATCATAGTATTTTTTGTTTGGCTTATCTTCACCATCAGGATTGCCAATTTGAGCTTGAAGATAATTATTGTGTTTTTTAGCATACTCTTTAACACCAGCCCAAGTAGCCCATTGGGTGTCTGTATCAATATTTATCTTCACAACACCATAACCTATAGCTTCTTCAATCTCAGATTTTTCACTACCACTTCCTCCATGAAATACAAAATTAACAGGTTTAGATAAAGTTTTAAATTTTTCCTCTATATATTTTTGAGAGTTATCTAAAATTTTAGGAGTTAAAGATACATTTCCTGGTTTATAAACACCATGTACATTACCAAAAGAAGCAGCGATTGTGAAGTTTTTAGATACACTCATTAACTCTTCATAAGCATAGGCTACATCTTCTGGTTGGGTGTATAAAAGTGAGTTATCCATCTCTGTATTATCTACACCGTCTTCTTCTCCACCAGTACAACCAAGCTCAATCTCAATACTCATCTCAATCATAGCCATTCTTTTTAAGTAGGCTTTAGATGTCAGTACATTTTCTAGGAGTGTCTCTTCTGAGAGGTCTAACATATGAGATGAAAACAATGGTTTACCTTGTGAATGAAAGTAATTTTCTCCAGCTTCCAGTAATGCATCTATCCAAGGAAGTAGTTTTTTAGCAGCATGATCAGTATGTAAAATAACAGCAACACCATAAGCTTCAGCCATCATATGAGTATGAATAGCTCCACTTACCGCACCAACTATTGCAGCTTTTTCATTTTCATTGCTAAGACCTTTTCCTGCATAGTAAGATGCCCCACCATTACTAAACTGGATTATTACAGGGGAATTTACTTTCGATGCAGCTTCTAATATTGCATTTATAGAATCTGTTCCTATAACATTTACAGCAGGAATTGCAAATCCATTATCTTTTGCATGTTGATAAACTTTAGCAACATCATCACCAAACAGCACACCCGGTTGAACTATATCTAAAATACCTTTACCCATTAATCATCCTAAGTTTATAATTATTGCAGTATTATAATACATACCTTATTATATAAATCTTTTTATGCTAAAATTAGTAAAAATTATCCAAACGGAAATAAAATGAAACTTACTATTGATGAATACTCAAAAAAATTTAAAATGTCTAAAGAGATGGTAACATCAAAGATTCGCTCAAAAAAATTAGATTATATAATAGAAGAAGGTAATACTTTTATAATAATAAATGAGATTAAAAATACTAATGAAGAAGAGATTAATCAATCTCCATCAAAAAAAATCAGCAAGCCAAAAACTACAGTAGCCACAATTTTGGCACTATACAAAAGAGAAAATAATTATCTAAAACAAAAAATAGAACAACTTGAAAATAAAATAGATAAATTAATAGATGATAAAGAGCAAATGTTAAGAGATGAGCGTGATAAAATTGAAGAAATTTATTCAAATAAAGATATTCAATTAAAAAACATACTAGAACTAGTAAATGCAAAAATGCAACAAGACCAAGATGAAACTATTCATGAGATTGAACATACTTCTGAAATTATTGAATTAAAAACATATCTAAAAACATTAGAACTAAAATCATCCCAAAGAAAAAAAATTAAAAAACGCTTTGAGAAAGCACTTGGTAGTGATATTAGGATAATTGAGCAAAATGGAAAACTTTATTTAGATTTTTCAAAATTTGATTATAGTGATTTATTAGCTTTATAGATATTTTATAGACATATAGAAAAAATATCTTTTTTCTATATGTCTATTTTTTTATAAACAACACACGGTTTATCGTATTTAATGCGAGCAATAACCACCTAAGATGTTATTAAGCGTATATATCCAACATATAAATGTATATTTAAGTATATATACCGTATAATTTTCAAATGCAAATTAGTGACCTATTTAATATTCTTCACAACTCAATAGAGTCTAAAAACAATGGACGCAAAATATCTTTAAAGAATATGTCTTTATCGTTAGGATTATCTATGCGCACATACCAAGATTGGAAACTAGGAAGAGCAAAACCGCAGGCCGCTGCTAGTGTTATAAAGATGTTAGGAAAACTTGATGATGACGAAATAATCAGAGCAGTTAGAAAAATAAATAAGTTAGAGGATTAAAGAATGGGTACACTTACAACTAATGAAAGAGATGCACTAGAAGATGTTTTTTTATCAATTCAACCAGAAAAAAATTCTTGTAATATATTTAAAAATAACAACAATTATATAACTAATTCTTTTAAAGTAGCTAAAACAGGTATTAAAAAAGCTAAATTTTATAAATTTATATGTTTTTTTAATAAAAAGAAGAAAAATTTAAGCAAATAAACTATAAAGTATCTATAGCTGAATTATTTATTAGTTTTATATTTAATCACTATAAATATAAGCATAAGTGATTTCGGAAAAATTTCATTAATTCAAGGGTATATTCATGAATAAAGCGCAATTCGTAGAACTAGTTCAATCAAGTGGTGAATACAAAACTAAAGTTGAAGCTGAAAAAGCGATCAAAGCATTTACAGACGCAGTAACATCTGCATTAGTTAATAAAGAAGATGTTTCTTTAGTTGGTTTTGGTGGTTTCTCTGCTGCACTACAAAAAGGTAAAAGTGGTAAAGTACCAGGTACTGATAAAACTTATACAACTCAAGATAAAATGGTTCCAAAATTTAAAGCTGGTAAGGGTCTTAAAGATCGTGTTGCAGCTGGTAAATAGTCTTTAAATTGTCGTTTCTTAGCGACAATTTAATTTAATAAATCTTATGACCTTAAAAAAAATCGGCTCACTATTTAAGAAGATCTCAAAAAAAACGAACCTTTCTCTACCTGATTCTATCTTAGTCAAAAAATTAAAATCTCTGTGTAAACAAAACAACTATCTAATATATGAAAATATAACAATATATCATCATAACCATAGTATGTTCATCCATTTTATAATTCTAGACCCACTTCGGGGAATTTATCTTTTTGAAGATAAAAGTTGGGACTATAATGAACTAAATTCCCATAATATTGAAAGACAACATAATACAAAAAAATCAAAAAAATCACTTTCATATGAAAATACTGCTAGTTTTATACAAAAAAAGCTAGCTGAAGTGATTAATAACTATTCCATTGGTATATTTAACTTTCTTTTAACTCCAAATCTTTCTTTAGATGATTACAAACATTTAGATTATGAAAAAAAAGCCCTACTTCCAAAAGAAAAAATAATATTTAACGATACAGACGACAATGAAATACTAACCAAACTTAGATACACTAAAAATGAAGATTCCAATATACCCGATTGTACAATTTTAATAGCAAATTTATTAACACAATTTTTAATTATTGATGAAAATAGACCCGTTAAACTAGCTAGCAATGAGCAACAAAGTTTTATTTTAAATAGAGATTATTGTGTAGAGAATCTTGAGGGGCTTAGTCAATCTGGTAAAACTAGTGCCATTTTACTTAAAACTATACTCCTGAAATTAGAAGATAAAAATACTAATGTCACTATAATTAAGCCAACTGTTCTTAGTTGCGACCTAGCAAAAATTGCTTTAATGAACTTAGTTGAACACTCAATTATAGATGTAGATATAACCTCAATTTCTGTAATTACACCTCAAGAATTTGAAGAATCAAGAATTATTGCTGATCATATACTATGTGATGATTCAAACTTGTTGGAGGAAGATTTCTTAAACTATTTATTAAGTTTTTCAAATAAATCTAAAATATCTTTAGTAAATTCAAAACAAAATGTTGATGTCAGTTTTAAATTAAGTAAAGCTTTTCAAAAGCGCAATTTAAAAGCAGAGTTCATTAAAAAACAACCAATTCCTGAAACATTAAATATTTTATCTGATTATGCAAAAAATAAATCTAAAAAAATTCTAACTATTAGTAGTAAAGAAAATAATATCAATATATTAAATGGTCTCGAGGAGTCACTTAAAGATGAGGTGACGATTTTAGATAGTTCCAAAAAAATCATTGATCAGGGGAAAAAATTTATATTTTTATGTGATTATTATAATATAAATGCTCAAAGAGCTGATATAATTATACTCTTAGATATGTGTGAGCTATCTCAAGATGAACTAGGTTATGCGATAAGCTTAGCTGATGAAAAAGTGTATCTAATATATGAGTCAGAATGTGACAATATAAATACTCTTAAAAAAATATTTAAACAAGGAAAGTAATGAAAAAAATACTAAGCGCAATACTTATACTGCTGTCGATAAACCTAATGGCAAAAGATGTAAATCCAATTGCAGTACTAGAAACTACACAAGGCACAATAGAGTTAGAACTCTATCCAAAAATTGCACCATTAGCAGTTAAAAATTTTACAACACATATAAAAAATGGATATTATAATGGTGTGGCATTTCATAGAATTATTAAAAATTTTATGATCCAAGGTGGCGATCCGACTGAGACTGGACGAGGGGGAGAGAGTATTTGGAAAGAAGATTTCAAAGATGAATACAAAGACAAAACATTTAATAAAGTTGGTGTGCTTGCAATGGCAAACAGAGGTCCATTCACAAATGGGAGTCAATTTTTTATCACAACAGCAAAGACACCTTGGTTAAATGGAAAACACACTATTTTTGGCCAAGCAACTCAAAACTCTATAGATACTATTCAAAAATTGAATAATGTTATAACTACTGGTAGCCGTGGTGGTGATCGCCCTATAGAACGCCAAGAAATTATAAAAGCTTATTTAAAATAACACTATACTTGATTTTTAACCCAATACTGTGCGCAGTATGAGTTAGTGACGCCATATTAGTTTTTACAAAACTGCTTTATCATCTGTAAATGTATCCCACTCTTTTACAGGTGTCTCCCAATCTCCATATCTAAAAGTTAAATACTCTTTATATTGTGCTGGAACCAGATACTCCTTAGAGTTAAAACTAAATTTTGCTAATTTATCATAAAAATATGCAGGTACAGATTTTTTCTTTGGACCAACTTGCCAAAAATATTGTTCATCTTTTCTAAATTTTACAAAAATTTCTAAAACAACATCACCTCTGAAAAATTTATACTTGTAATTTCTTATTTTAATTTGTCTTGTTACCCCTTTTACAAAAGGACTATCATCTTTTTCAAACTCTCTATAGCGAATTCTATAATTTGATTTGTTTATAATTTCAGCAACTTTATTAAACTCTTCTTCTTTAATTGATAGATCTATATCATTATCCCAAGGAAGTAATCTGTTCTCTCTGATTATTCCAAGTAAAGTTCCACCCTCTAACCAATAATCAATATGATTTTCATCTAATAAGTTTGTAATATTTGTTAACATCTCTAGTGCTATGTCTCCATTTTTACCCTCTAAGGTTGCATCACCTGCCATATTAACCCTTCATCTTTTTTAATCTTTTTTTATTTTCTAAATACTTTTGTTGCTCGTTTAAGTAAAAAGTATATCTCACTTTTAAAAGTTCTAAATCTATATTTGACACTTCAGAGTAATAAGTTATCATTAAATTATTATCATCACTATTGGAGGTCAATTTTGAGATGCTTTTTATGCGTAGATCAATATCAAATTCTAAAAATTTCATCCTATTAACATCTATAACATAAAAAATATATTCAGCATCAATAATTTTAACCAAAATATTTCCAGGTGAATAATCTACATGATATACACCTTTATTATGTATATCAAAAGTAAACTCAATAAATTTTCTTAATATTTTTTCTCTATCTTTAAAGTTCTTATCTTTAAAAACTGCTCGTATCTCAAAGTCATAATCAAAAAAACTACTAATATAATAACTATCTTTAAAAAATGCAATTGACGAAAATTCTATATATCCTATTGGCTTAGGTGTATTGATATTTAACTCAATTAATTTTACTGAATTTTCATAAGAACGTTTAGCTTTTGAATCTCTAAAAAACTTATATACTATTTTATTTATTAGGTGTGGAATTTTAAATGACTTAACTACATATTTTTCACCATTAAAATCAACTATCTTTATTACATTTCTTTTTTGAAATAAAATTATATTCTTTTTATTTGAAAAATACGTTTTTATATTTATAACTAAGTCATCAAAACACTTATTTGTTGTTTTATAGTTCATCTTTATTCTCATCTAATCTTTTAATAACTGCATTATAAATTCTTTGTGATACATTGCCATCTATCTCTCCACATAAGTCTGTGCTGAATTTTACCCTTTTTTCTTGAAGTTTATTTGGATTACAAAGAGCCTCTAAAGTGAATTTTAATGTCTCTGGATAACTATTGGCATTATCCAAAATCGACCTATAAAACTCCTTACTCTTATCTATTCTTTTATTTAACTTCCACGGCATCATATAATAAGAAAGTCGTAACTTAAAATACCTATTTGAAATCACTGGTTTATCTAAAGCAGCAAATTCAAACATAGCTGAACTTTCATCACTTATCATCACATCAGAGATATTTAAAAATGGAACTAAATTATATTCACTTAGTGGTAAAATTATACAATTATTATATTTTTCCCATATTTTAAATTTTTTTATTTGATTGTTGTATTTTTTTCTTTCATATGTCAAATAGTGTGGTTTTATTAATATATTGTAGTTTATAAAGTCATTCGGGAAGTCATCTGGCATTTTTTCAATAGATGAGGGGAAAAAGGTTGGAGCATAAAGAATAGTTTTTTTATTTTTATCAAGTTTGTATTTTTTATAATATTTTTCTTTTTTTTCTTGTGTAAAATTAATAACCTCATCAAATTTACTAAAACCGACTTTTGCTAATTTATATTCAAACTGCGGATATATCTCTTTTAATTTATTGTATTTTTGCTTACCCTCAACTAGGTATATATCAAAATCTTCTATAGAGCTATAAAATGATGTAGATTTCGTTCCAATTCCATGCTCAAGAAATACACTTAGAGCTTTAATCTCTTTAATTCTCTCAAATGGGTTTGCAAAAAATATAACATCAATATCTTCATCAAAAAGGTTATCACTTCCAAAGATATAATCAACACTGTTTTGTTCTGCTATATGTTTCATGTTTTGTGAATTTTGTTTATCTGAAAGTACATAAGTTACACTGCATCT
Organism: Sulfurimonas sp.; assembly: GCA_027066935.1. Lineage (GTDB taxonomy): Bacteria > Campylobacterota > Campylobacteria > Campylobacterales > Sulfurimonadaceae > Sulfurimonas. Next base: position 21,684 of record JAMOMX010000435.1, read on the forward strand.
ATTTTGCTCAAAAAAATTACTAATTGGTAAAAAGTGTGGGAAATAATAGGGATATGCTACATAAAAAAAAACTTTTAACATTTTGCTTTTTCCAATTTTTCATATCTATTTTGTGCCAATATTAATCCAATAAATAATGTTATTAAGTACATGAAATGCTTTTGGTGAAACAAATCACTAGATATTATAGAAAACAATACACTCAATATAAATAAATATTTAATGTTATTTATCTCTTTATCATAAATCTTTACTCTATAAAGCATAAAAAATATACCTAAAAATAAAAATAATCCTATAACCCCAGTTTGAGTTATTATATCAATATATTGATTATGAAAATGCCAATCATAAAACAAAATCAAATGTTTTATATCATATCTACTCTCAGAATATGCTATTGTTATCATTTCATCTAAATTATCTTTTATTCCAACACCAAATAATGGATTCTCTTTTATTATGCTTATTGCGGTATGAGCCATTGCTACTCTGGAACCAAAAGAAGTACTATATTGTTGATTACTAATATTTTTAATATCAGAAATTCCACTATTAATTCTTTTTTCAAATATATCTATATTTTGATATGCCATAATAAATATAAATATTGATAAAATCATCAACATCAAAAGTTTTTTTATATTAAATTTATATAAAAAGATAATTGCTATAAATTGGACTACTACAAATGGAACTAAACCTGTCCTTCCTCCGGAAATAAATAGATTAATTGAAACACTTAAATACATTAATATTAATAAAAATTTGATAACATTATTTTTTTCTAATATTATTTTATTTAATGTAAATATAGCTGTAAATGCTAAAATAACACTGTACATGGTATGGCTCATAAAAGCCATAGGAAAATCATTAATCACTTTTGCTTCCATATATGGTGTTGTCCATACATTAAAATATATACCATAAGTTATTATTTCACTAATAACCATTGCAATTAAAAATGCGTAAATTGAATGTTTTATATACTCTTTTTTTATCGATGTAAATATAAAAATTATTGGTAAATAATACTTATACTTGTTTACATAATCAAATGCAAACCCTTGATGATTTGACCAAAATATTGAAATGTAATTATATGCTATGAACAAAATAAAAAAAACAATTACTGGCGAACTTATAATTGTTTTGAATTTTTCTTTAATATCACCTTCCATAAACCATAGAATTAATAGTATAATAATAATCTGCTTTGTTATATCTTTATCAAATGGAATACTAAATGCAAATATTACTATAAAGTAATTTATTAAATTTGAAATTTTTTTATTACAAACAAATTTACTCAAAATCTTCTTTTAACCTTTTTAATATATCAAAAGCTTTGTTTATATCATCAATATTAATATCTGAAATTTTACTAAGAGATGTTTTTAACTGAGTTGTTGAGATATCTGCTGTTCTTGGCAAATAAACAACATCACAATACTCTTTTAATTCATCAAACTTGCCTTCCCAGTCATGACCCATAGAGAAAATATCTACCTTATATTTTTTAATATCTTCTATTTTTTGTTCCCAGTTATTTTCAGGTA
>JAMOMX010000436.1 GCA_027066935.1 Sulfurimonas sp.
TTAATGAAGACCGAAGCCACAAACTGTTTGTTAATAATGCACTCAAACTGCAAGTTACTGTAACAGGTGAGACTGAAGCAGGTTATGATTTTATCTATATTTACGATAAAACAGGTAATGAGATAGCCAAACTTGACGGCGTTATCAATACCACATTCATAGTTGAGGGCAATACTGTTACCGCACGACTACTCAGTGACTACTCAGTTGTCGCCTCCGGTGTTACGGTAAGTATTCAAGCAGTTTATGATAATGGCAATGATATCACCATATGGACAACCGGAGCTTACAGTAACGATGAAGACCGCACGCAAACACTCTCAATTGCCGGAGCAACACAATTGAAAGTGAGTGTCACGGGAGCAACAGAGCGCTATTATGACTTCTTCTATATCTATGATGAACAGAATAATCCCGTAGCACAACTTAACGGTGTGATTGATCGTACCTTTACCATCAAAGGAAGCAGTATTACCGCCCGACTCGTCAGTGACCATTTTGATGGAGCAGAAGGTGTAACGGTGCATATTAAATTCCTAAAATGAGTATGCTTTTTTATTGGGAAGATTGTGAATGTAGATTTTCTATATGTACTTCAAATCTATCTAAAAAATATTCCCATGTATATTCTCTCTCTATAAAAGACCTTGCATTTGCAGCTATTTGTGTTCTTTTATTTTCATTACTAAGAAGATCACAAATAGCATCAGCAAATTCTCGTGGATCATCTTTTAGAATAAGATCTCTCTTGTCTACTGCATTAATACCTTCATTAGCAACACTAGTACAAACAACAGGTAAAGACATTGCCATTGCTTCAATAACTTTATTTTGTAGTCCTGCACAAATTCTCATAGGATTAATAGATATTAAAGACCTTTCAAGGTATGGTCGCAGATCATCAACAAAGCCAGTAACAACAATATTTTTAGATTGATACTTTAAAATATTTTTAGACGGTTCCTTTCCAATACAGTAAAAAATAATATCTGAATGTTCTTTCAAAATCAATGGAAAAATATAGTTTAAAAAATACAAAACAGCATCTTCATTTGGTGGATATTCTAGCTTTCCTGTAAAAATTATAGCTTTTTCTTTTGGTTCATTATAGGATTTCTTAAAGTATCGATGATCTACACCATGAGGTAAAGGTATGACATTATTTAAAGGTATTTTATGTTGTTCAATAAATTTAATATCTTTATTTGAAATAAGAAATACCATATCTGCAGCTCTTGCTCTTTCATATTCAAAGTTTCTTATTAGTAAGTATTCTAGTCCATACATTACTTTAATTCGTAAGTTAGTATGATATTCAAACATACGTTTATAATTTAAGCCCATTGAAATTTGCAATCCCAATACTTTTGGAGTATTACGAAACATATCTATATAATCACTCATACGTATTGTATGCATATATACAATATCAAACTCTTTATTTTGAACCCAATTCATAACATCATTTTTCATGCTTTTATTATTATAATAAGACTGTTGCATTGGTTTTAAAAATAATAATCCCATTAAAACTCTAAAGTAAGCCTGATATTTTTTTAACTTTATCAATTTATAGTCATATAGGTAGGGGCAAAATTCATTTAAATATTCTAATTCTGCATCTTCTTCATAAAACGTAATGAGGGTAATCTCATGTTTTTTTGATAGATGTCTTAAATAATAAAAAACAGTCATTCGGTCTGCTTGTGATAAAGGAAAAGGTAAACGAGGTGCAAAAAAAAGAATTTTCATCACCAACAAACCCCATAATATTTACAATATAAATCTGTAGGGTTAATACCAGAAAGGTCAAAGATAATTTTCTTTTTATCTAAACCTTTTAAGAGTCCATTAAGCTCTTCATTGTTATTACCTATAACGAGTAGATCAGCATGTTGAGAAAGCTCAGCAAAAGAGTGTACCATCAATTGTGATAAGTGAGGTATTGAGTTTTCTATATACTGCTTATTACTACCCAGTAATTTGGAAGCATTAACATTATTATCATATATTTTAATATTGTATCCCTTACCAATCAATGCTTCAACAATAATCACCATTGGACTTTCTCGAAGGTCATCAGTATTTTCTTTAAAAGCGATACCCACAAAACCAATATTGTTCACTTGCAGTGCTGCAATAGAGTCAATACAATATTTAATATGTTTATCATTACTATCTAATATATTATTAATCAACGGCATAGAGAGACCTTCCTTATACCCTAGTGCCATAAGAGCCCTGGTATCTTTAGGTAAACATGAACCTCCAAAAGCTCCTCCAGGATTTAAATAATAAGTTGATATATTTAACTTAGTATCCTGCATAAAGATATCCATAACTTCTTTCCCATCTAGTTTGAGTTGTTTACTAAGACGACCTATCTCATTTGCAAAAGAGACTTTTAATGCATGAAATGAGTTATTAATAAATTTCATAATTTCTGCAACTTGAGGCTCTGTAACAATAAATCGTGCTTCAACTTTTTGAAACATTTGTTGAAACAATGCTATACTTTGTTTATTATTTGTTCCAATAAGAGTATAGGGAGGATTATAGTAATCATATATTGCCGATCCTTCTCGCAAAAATTCAGGGTTAGAGGCAATATCAAAATCTATTTGATCATGTTTGCCTGAAGTTTTTTCTACTAGCTCTACTATTTTTTTAATCGTTCCTGGGCTTACCGTACTTCGGATACTAATCAAATGAAAACTTTGCTTTTGCGCTAAAATAGATGCTATTTGTTTTACAACATCAAAAACAAAATTTAAATTCAAATTTCCATCTTTTCTATTAGGTGTACCAACACATATAATTGATATATCCGTGTTCATAACTGCCATTTTGACATCAGTTGTAGCAAGAAGTTTTTTTGATTTAACAGCAGTTGCAATATATTGATCTAAATAAGGTTCTACTATAGGAGAATCTCCATTATTTATAAGTGAAACCTTTTCTTCATTGATATCTACACCAATTACAGTATGTCCTTCATTAGAAAGACAAGCAGCCGAAATAGAACCCACATAACCTAAACCAAAAATACTTATATGCATTTCACTCCCTTTTTGTTAATGAGATCATCATAAATTTTCTCGAATTTTTTAAAATTTTTTTCCTGACTAAAATGTTCTAAAACTAATAAAAAATTTCTGTTAAGCTCATATGTTTTCTCATTATCAAAAGATGTTAATAGGTCAAAGATTTTTTTAGTTGCTAAATCTATATTATTCAAGTCTAATAATAGACCATCACTGTTTTCATTTATAAGTTCTCGATTTGCTGGAATATCTGAAACAATTGGAAAAGTCTTTGTTGCAAATGCTTCTAAAAGACAAAGAGATGTACCATCAGAAAGTGATAAGGAAATATAGTAATCTGCTGAGTTTAATAATACATTTAACTCTTTTTGTTCTTTTTTTCCAAAAAACTTAACACAGTGTGTAAGATTCAAATCTCTAACTTGTTTTTTTATCTCTGGTAATGTTATACCGTCTCCTACAAACCATAATGTAAACTCAACATTCATCTCTTGTAATTTTTTAGCTATTTTTATTAGATAGTCGTGATTGTATATTGATTTAAATTGTCGTGTTGATATAAAAATAGGAGATCTGTTTTTTTTAGATTCCTTTTGAATTGGGAAAAAACAATTGCTATCGATCCCATATTGTAATGTGATAATTTTATTTTTTGTTACGCCGATCTCCATTATTTTATTACTCATATGCTGTGCAACAGAATTAATGATATCAGCCTTATTAAATGTATATTTAATTAACAATCTATTTATTCTATTCTGATCCGCTGATATAAGGACATCGCTTCCGTGTGCTGTGACAATAAAGGGAATTTCTCGTTTTGTTATAGCAGCAATAAAACCATAACTCATAGCATGATGAGCATGAATTAAGTCAGGTTTAATTGAGTCTATTATGCTATTAACCATAGGAATTGAAAAAATATATCCTAGCTTTCCATATGCCATAAACTTATCTATATAATAATAGACTACACCATTTAGTTCCTTAGACTTTTGGGCACTTATAACATATATATCAAAAATATTGTTGTAATACTCTATCCATTTTTGAGTATGGATAATTGAGCTATCCCCTAAAAAAAGTAGTTTTTTCATTACCTATCCAAAATGGTTTTTATTAAACACAAAATCTATTATAGACTAATTATAGTGTTAAGTCTTACCGTTACGTAGTTTTTTTAAATTTATTTGTTTTTTTAATAGAAAATGTTACTTTTTTTCATTGCATGTTTCTAAGCGGATCTTTTAGATCTTTAACATAGATCAGATTGATCCCCTGCCCCGTCTCTTTCACATCAACATCAAGCCGCAGCCAGCGGTTGAGTTTGTACTGCATAATCGCACTGAATTTCGAGTCATTTTTAAGCAAAATTCGTAATCTGTCACTCACTTGGGTTCCCACCTCAAAGCCCAATGCACCGCTCTCGCTACTAAGAATATTTAAGGTATCGACATGAATACCGGTGGTATCGCCAATCATTTTTTTAAGTCCCATACCTAAAATGAGGTTGGCCGCACTCGCACCGCTTAACTCCTCACCGCCTTCAAATGCCGAGTTTGCCGGCGTGCCGAAAATAAGATAACTCATAATATCATTCTGACTCATCGAAGGGGTAGAGCTAAAAAGCACGACAGGATCTTCCATCGTATTGGTAACATAAATATGGATCTTTTTATAGTCGATTTCGCGTAAAATATTGAGGTCTAAATAAGGATTTATCGGAGTATCCCCGCCAAAGTAGAGTTTGCTCGGATTGATCTCGTAGCGTTTATCACTAAGTAGTGCTTTACCGCTTGTAATCTCTGCCATACCTAGTAAAACCAGCGCTTTGTTGGGCTCTTTCCAGAGGGTGATATCGGGCACGATATTCACATCAATATCGTGTGCATTGTAGCGCAGCGGCTTGTCTGATGTGATATGAACATTGACAAAGAGCGCTGATGTTTTCGGTTCACGTACATCTTGAATAATAATTATGTCGTCATCATGCATCAGATAACTCTTACTTGGGTAGTAGGTCACTTCCCCCTTAAGAACTTTTACATCACCCTCAATACTCATATTGCCGGCTTCATCGGAGACAATATCAATATTGACCGCCGCATGAACATCCCCTTCAGGACCACTGTAGTGAAAGTCTGTTCCATAAAGCTGCATCGTAATACGACTGCTCTGAGGCTCATACAGACCCGTTAGTTTTAAGCTGTCGTAGATCCACAATCCCTTTACATGTAAATTATTGGCGTTATCAAGAAAAAACTTGGAGTCGCGCGTACTATAGAGACGATGATCTAAAATACTTACATTATATTCATCCAGCGTAATATAGCGGTTAAAGAGTCGTATTTTCATAGTGGAGTTATGCCCAAAATTGATGGTTTGAGAATCGCGTTGTGCAACATACCATGGAATTGTCAAGTCACTCTCGACACTCACATCTTCATCAATCGTTACCGTCGTATGTGCATGAAGTTCGGCATCGTAATACTCAAATTTTTTGTAGTGTAGCGGGGTAATAGAGTTGATCAGCTCATAGAGCGATGTAATATGGTTATTGACATGCAAAACCGTACGTGCTGCTTGATGA
>JAMOMX010000437.1 GCA_027066935.1 Sulfurimonas sp.
AAGAGTAGCGATAAGTGTAAAAAACACAGCCAATGTGGCTAATAGCAAATATGGATTAATATCTAGCATAGCACCTCCTAAAAGTTGCGCAATTATACAATTATAAAATTGAAATATTAGTTAAAGTAAAAAAGAAAGTTTAATTTTTTTATATTTTGTTTAAATAACTGAGTAATTTTTCAATTTGAGCATCATTTTCAAACTCTATAGTAAGCTTATCTTGTGAGCTTTTAGCTTTGAATCCCAAGTTGTCAAATTTTTTTTGAATATTTTCAAAATTTAGTTTTAAACTATGGTTTTTTTTATGGTTTTTTTGAATTATATTATTATTTTTTAAGTTTTTAATCATAAACTCAACTTCGCGGACACTAAGTTTTTGTCCAATTATTGAGTTTACCATCAATTGTTGTTCTTTGTCATTTAGACCAACTAATACTTTTGCATGACCAGCTGTAATTTTTTTCTCTACCAATGCTTTTTGTGTTTTAGATGAGAGTTGCAAAAGTCTAAGTGTATTTGTTATATGGGTGCGACTTTTATAAATTTTTTGAGCTAATTCCTCTTGTGTGATATTATGTAGTTTTATAAGTTCACCATATGCATTTGCAAGTTCAAGAGAGTTTAACTCCTCTCGTTGAATATTTTCAATAAGTGCAAATTTACGCATACGATGTTCATCCGAGTTTTGGATAATTGCACGTATAGTTTTTAGTTTTGCTAACTTAGAAGCACGAAATCTTCTCTCCCCTGCAATTAAAACATAACCATCCACATCTTCTGTTACAACTATTGGCTGAAGAAGTCCATCATCTTTAATAGAATCAGCTAACTCTTGCAAACTATCATCACTAAAAGTTTTTCTTGGCTGATATGGATTTGGACGAATGTTATTTAAATTAATCTCTATTATAGAGTCTTTTGATGTGCTTTCATTTTCATAAGCTTCATCCATTTCACCCAAAAGCGCATCTAGCCCACGACCTAGTTTTTGTGATGGCATTATAGACTCTCCTTAGTTTGAAAATTGTCCCACAAACTAATTCCTCTCACTAAAGCTACAACTTCGTTGTGACAAATCATGCTATTACTGCTTGTGCTAAATTTTGATATGCAATGGAACCAGATGATTTTACATCATAAAGAATAGCTGGTTTTCCAAAAGATGGAGATTCCGCTAATTTTACGTTTCTTGGAACCACTATAATATTGTCTTTTGTATCACGAAATAACTTAGTACTAAAATGCTGTTTTAAGTCTGCAAAAACCTGTTTAGAAAGATTGTTTTGAGAACTAAACATAGTTGGAATAAACCCTTTTATTATAAGTTTTGGATTTATTGACTTTCTAACTAATTTAACTGTATTTAAAAGTTGTGCTAAACCCTCTAATGCAAAAAATTCACACTGAATAGGGATAATAACCGAGTTTGAAGCTGAGAGTGCATTTATTGTCATAGGTCCAAGAGCTGGTGGCGAATCTATAATAATATAATCATAATCTTTTTTTACATTAGCAATCGCACGCTTAAGAACAAGTTCGCGCCCTTTTGCTTTGTCTGTATCGTAATACTCTTTTTCAATTCCTACAAGACCAATGTTTGATGGTGCTAAATGAAGAGTTGGAAGATCTGATTTTAAAATAATCTCTTTAAGTTTTTTTGTACCTATCAATACATGATATATATTAAATTCATAATCATTTCTGTGAAATCCTAAAGATGTAGTCGCATTAGCTTGAGGATCAGAGTCTATTAATAGTACTTTTTTTTCTGCAACTGCAAGTGAAGCGGCTAAGTTTACAGCTGTTGTTGTTTTACCAACTCCACCTTTTTGATTTGCTATTACTATTACTTCGCTCATCTTAAACTATATATCCTTTCACCGTCTATTATTATAGAACCATCATCTTGAAGCTTTGCATTTTCTAAAGAAATCTTTAAATTATTATTATGTGTATAATATTTTTGCTTCTTGTAAAAGTTTATCTTATATTTGCTAAAAATTTGCTTCCATAGAGGTTTTTTTTCAACATTTATTAAATATAAGTTTATTATGTTCTGTGAAGATACTTTTATATCTAATATTGCAAAATTTTGGGATGCATTTTTTATATTTAATCCTACACCACAAATTAGATTATCATCAATTATATTTGTTATCATTCCGCCAATTTTTTTATCATCTATATAAAAATCATTTGGCCATTTTAAAAAAACTTTTGAGCCAAGTGATTCTAAAGTCTCTTTTAAAATATATGAAAAATATATGGAGGCAGATTCTAACTTTAAATCTTGTGGTAGATCTTTAAGTTTTAAAGCAAATGAAAGAAATAAATTACCCTCCAACCCTTGCCACTTATTGTCTCTGCTACCAATTCCATCTGTTTGCTCATCTGTCACTATGGCATGTGGTAGTTTTATTTTAGAGTTTTTAAGTAAGTTTTTTAGATAAGTTTGTGTTGAATCAACACTCTTAAGATAAGTAATCTTCAATAGACAATCTTTTACCATTTATGTATGAAAGCACATCCATCTCTTTTTTTGATGACGGTTGTACTCTGTTTATTTTTATAGTGCCCTTTGTGCAACCTACTACTATGCTCTCTTTTTGTATTGCTAAAATCTTTCCAGCATTATTTAAAGAATACTTCTCAATAAGTTCTATACTTTTTAACTTTAAACCAGACTCAAGATAAACTCCAGGCCAAGGAGTATATGCCCTATATTTAGAATATAACTCTTTTGCATCGCTAAAATTTACTTCACCATCTTTTTTTGTAACTTTAGCACAATGAGATGCTAATGAATCATCTTGTTTTACAGGGGTATAATTATTGAAATTTTTTAATACATCAATTGTTAATTCACAAGCAACCTCAGTTAGTGCATCAAAAAGTTCACCAACTATCATATTTTTAGGGAGATCTATCTCTTGTATTTTAATAATATCGCCAGTATCAAGCCCCTCTTCCATCATCATAGCTGTTACTCCAGTTTTTTTATCATCATTAAGAAGTGTTTGTTGGATTGGACTTGCACCTCTATATGCTGGCAAGATGGAAGCGTGCAAGTTTATAGATGGGGCATGGTCTAAAATTTCGCGAGGAAGAATTTGACCATAAGCAGCTACTACTATAAAATTGCAATCTATTTTTAAAAGTTCTTTTATCGTATCTTCATTACGAAGACGAGTTGGTTGATAAATTTTTATGTTATTTTCACATGCTAATGTTTTAACAGGTGGTGGGGTTAAAATTTTTTTACGCCCAACAGGTTTATCGGGTTGAGTAAAAACTGCAACCACATCTATGTTGTCTGTATCTATTATTTTTTTTAGGATAGCCTCTGCATAATCAGGAGTACCCATAAAAATAACTTTCACAGTTTATTTTCTATCTGTTTGAACTAAATTAAATAAAGCATTTTTTAATGGCTCTATATTTTTATTTATTGCTGATGAGATTGGCACTACACAATACGGAAGATCTCTATCATATCCAAGAGTATCATCTGCACTCTCTTGAATATAGTATGGGATATTTTCATCAAAATTAAATTGTTTGTTTGAATTTTGTTTTAATCCTACTAAATCTAGAAAACTATTAACTAAATCAGCTAATTCATCAGGCGCAATCAGATCAACACGTGTAAGAGCAATCGCATATTTAGACTCCCCTAACTTTTGGGAAAAAGAACTTATCTCATCTTTTAAAACTTCTATTTGCTCTTTTAATTCTCTATATGATGCTAAATCTACCATATATAAAAGTGTTTTAGTTCGCTCAATATGTCTTAAAAATTGGATTCCAAGACCTTTGCCCTCATGTGCTCCACCAATAATACCAGGGATATCAGCCATTATGAAAGATTCAAAATCACCAATATTTACTTGACCTAATTTTGGTGTTAATGTAGTAAACTCATAGTTAGCAATCTCAGGACGCGCATTTGATACAGTTGAAATAAGAGTTGATTTTCCAACATTTGGAAACCCAACAAGTCCAACATCTGCAATTAGCTTTAAGTCTAGTTTTATTTGCCTTGTCTCACCTTGTTCACCAGGTTGCGCATAGGTTGGTCTTTGTTTTGTAGAAGATTTAAAGTGAGTATTTCCAAGCCCACCTTTTCCACCAACCAAAAACTTCTCTTCTTGACCATGCTTTAACATGTCAAATAAAATCTCACCATTCTCAGCGTCAAGAATCTGTGTACCTGGGGGGACTATAATAATTTTTTTAGCACCTGATTTTCCACTCATATTTGATGGTTCACCTGGTTGACCTTTGTCAGCTTTTATATGCATCTTTCTTTGAAAATGTGAAAGAGTGTGAGTATTGTTGTCACATTTAAAAAGAATATCTCCACCTTTTCCACCATCACCACCGTTTGGTCCACCATTTAGTACAAATTTTTCACGACGAAATGATACACAACCTGCCCCACCTTTTCCTGATGATACTGTTAAATCGACGCTATCTGTAAACATTGTTTTTCCTTGGGGTATATCTATTTAAAAATTTACTAATTTTTTAAGTATGAGCAAATTGTTAAATATATTGTTTAGTTATTTGAGAAAATTCTCATTGTAAGGTGTAAAAATATACTTGGGGGAAAACCCAAGTATTGTAGAATTATGAAGCAGGTACTATTGAAACTTTTTGACGTTTTTTATCTTTACGCTCAAATTTCACTTCACCATCAATAAGTGCAAATAAGGTATGATCTTTCCCCATACCTACATTTGTACCTGGATGAATTTTAGTTCCACGTTGACGAATGATGATGTTACCAGCAACAACAGCTTCTCCACCATATTTCTTAACACCAAGTCTTCTACCAGCTGAATCACGATTATTCTGTGTACTACCTTGACCTTTTTTATGTGCCATTTTAAATCTCCTCTATTTTTTTAAAGCTTATGCAGCTATTTTCGTGATACGAACACGAGTGAAATCTCTTCTGAAACCTCTTTTAACTTTAGAATCTTTACGACGACGCTTTTTGAAAATTACAACTTTCTTATCACGACCCTCATTAATAACTTCTAATGTTACAACAGCACCCTCTACAAAAGGAGCTCCAACTTTAAGTTCACCAGCATTTACAGCTAGAACTTCTTTAATTTCAACAGTGTCTTTAGCATCAAGAGACATCTTATCTAATAATAAGATATCGCCTACTTGAACCTTATATTGTTTACCACCGTTTTTGATAATTGCGTACATATACAATTCCTTGTCATTTCATAATTCTATTTAAAAAGTTCGGAATTATACCCAAACAAGCTTTAAGTTTTATTTAAAGGAGTACTCTATTTTTTCATACCAAAAAAATATAGATTTAGCTATTTTTAGTTTAAACGCATTATTTAAATAAGCTTAATTCCTCTATTATCATTAACTTTAGCTATAATACACATTAAATAAATTATATTTTTTCTCAAGGAAACCGATGAAAACTCATACACTTTTAATGCCTTTAGATATGCATCTACACCTTCGTGATGGAGTTATGCTTGAAAATATTGCACCGCTTAGTGCTTACAGTTTTAGTGGAGCTATCATCATGCCAAACCTAG
>JAMOMX010000438.1 GCA_027066935.1 Sulfurimonas sp.
ATAAATCTTGCCCTACTTCATACTTTTCCTTACCATACCATTTAAAACGATACTCAAATTTACCGTTATAGTTTTGTTTTGATAAATTTTGTACTTCTATATAAGCTTCAAGTATATTATTTACAAACCTTGTTGAAAAGCCGACAATTTTAACTTTTTTAGATAGTGGTATATTGTTGATTATGACTTTATTTGGTTTTGTAAGCAGATTGTTACTTGATTGATTGTTTGTGCAACCAATAGTGATAAATAATACAAGTATTATAGATATAATTTTAAACATTTATTCTCCTCAAAATACTTAATCGTACAAAAAAGCAAAACTATTGCTTTAATCTAACACAGCGGATATTATTAGTATCAGACTTACTATCGTAGTCAGGATAGCCCCTATAATCATACATAGTCCACGCATAATTACTATCACTACTATCTATAGGATTTATAATATCAAAACGACTATGGCTACCCTTAGTGCTAGAAACCTTGCTAGTAGAAGACCAATATTCCCAGTCTGCATTAACAAAAACAGATTTGACTCCTTTTCCATATTCATGTGTATCAAAAGTAGTATATAACTCATTTATATTTGGAAGTCTCCAATCAGTAAATTTCGCAAAATTTAAATCATCACAATATTCTATTGCTTCTTGCCAAGTTTTTTCAACTATTTTAGTATCAATATTATCTTGCCACATTAGACAAGTTTCAGTATCAATAACAACTTCTTTTGTGTTATTTCTTGCAAAATCATGGGTAATTTTATTTTCTCCTCTAACGCATCGAACAAGAAAGTTAGAGTTTTTACTTTTGTTGCGAGAGTAGCCATCGTCTCTAACTAGCCATGCAGTGCTAGAGTCACTGGTGGTAGTAGACGACCAATATCCATCAGAAGAGATAATATTTTGAAATAAAGAATCTATGGCTGGATCCACTTGTCCTTTATCTGAGAGATAATACAACTCACTATAAGTTGGTAACCTCCAATCTTCGTACCCATAAAGTGTCAAATTTTTACAATAAGTTGTAGCGGTACTTCCACTAGTATCCATATACTTTCTAATATCATAGTTTTCTTGTGTAATCCATTTTTTCATTATAATTACATCATCTTGCCACATAAGTCCTGTAATATTGTCTGTAACAACTTGATGTTCATCATTTCTAGTGTAGCTTCTAGTAGCTCCTTTTTGTAAATCTCCGTCATCATTGTTGTGGTAACTTATTGTTTGTCCTGTTTTATGTAATAACTTACAAGTTGCAGTTGTAATATTATCTTCTATCATTATTTGTACTACCGCAGATTCTGAAGTAAAAAGTCCATCATTTGCAATAAAACTAAAGCTATCACTTCCGTAGTAGTTTTGATTTGGTGTATAAATTCCATTTTCAAATGTTCCATTACTTGGTGGTTTTGTAATTGTATAAATTAATTTGTCACCGTTTGGGTCAGTTCCAGATAGTGTTATAGTTTTTGTTGTATTTTTATTTAATGTTATGCTTTGTGCAATTGCTGTTGGTGCTTGATTTGTTTGTGGATCAACAGTAGGATTTGGTTTAAATTCACTAGGAGAACAACCAACAAAAAACATAGCTAACAATATATATATAAAATTTCTTATTCTCATTTTACTATTTTCCTAAAATCAAATGTTATTTTATCTTTACCATCCATCTCAATTTTTGTTATGATATTTGCTCGCTTAATACCTCTTTTTCTTAACTTTAAACTCACTTCATATGCCCTCTCTTGGGCTTTGTCGTATGCATTGTTGGCATTGGTATGGCTTATGATTATCAGTTTTGTGGATTTATCTTTTTGTAGTTTGTTTAGGTAGCGGTTATAAATATTTTGATAAGGGTCATTTTTGGTTTGCGTACTTACTATTACAGGAACTGGTTCTATATTTTTTACAACTTTTTGTGGTGTAATTTTTTCATCAATATCCTCATCGGCAGGGATGATAATCTGGTTTGGCTCTTCTTCTTGCTGGATATTAATTTTTTGTGGAGCAATTTCAACTTTTAGCACAGGTTCAATACTTTTTTCAACTTCTTGTGATTGATGAAGTTTTGAAATTACTATAGGTGTATCTTTTGAACTGTTTATGTCTTCTTTTTCATTTACAGTTTCAATACTTTTTGGCTCTTCTTTCTCTTTTATCAAAACAGCAATATCACTTTTTTTATTATCAAGAAAGAGAAAAATAGTCATTACTACTAGTATAGATAAAGCTAAAACCTTATGCCATATTTTTTTAGGTTTATCAAAATCTTGTTTTGGAAGAGGAGTCTTACATGTACTAAAATTAGTGATACTCTCTATAAAACCATCTATCCTTTTATCATAATTTTTTTCATTCATCTCCATAGATTGTAGCCTTCGCCATCTATACGGAATTTGTGTATCTTTATATCTTATTGGTATGATGTGTATATTGTTTTCTAGTGCATATGAAACTTCATCTTTCACTCTATCAGAATCTACAGATGATGGGGATAAGATTAAGATTAAGGCACAAGAGTTATTTAAAGCTTTTTCGATATTGTCATCCCAATGCTCACCACCAGGAATATTAAACTGATCAACCCATATATCAAAATTATATTTTTTTAAATCTTTAGCTAGATGCAGAGCAAATTTTGAGTCTTTTCTGCTATAGCTTAAAAAAATATGTTTTTTACTATTCATGTTTACTCTCCTGACCTTACACAACGAACACGATAAGCATGTGATAATTTATTATCATCGCTAGTGTAACCATTATCAAAGTAAATAGTCCATGCAAAACTACTCCAGATAGCTTGGCTAGTCGAAGACCAGTAACCATCTGTTGATGTATTGACAAAAGCCTCTCTGATTATTAATCCATCTGAATCTGTATCTCTAATACTATTTAACTCATTTATATTCGGTGTTCTCCAATTATCAAACCCTGCAAAATCTAAATTATTACAGTGATTAATTGCCTCTTCCCATAGTACTAAATCCATTGAGATAACGCTAGTATCATCTTGCCACATCAAGCAGGTTTTAGTGTCATTAACAATCTTTTTTACAGGATCTCTTACAAAATTGTGGGTAATTTTATTTTCTCCTCTAACACATCTAACAAAAAAGTTAGAATTCTTATTTTCATCGCGACCATAGCCATCATCAAAGCTAATAGACCATGCTTTAGCACTATTTTTAGAAGCAGTAGATGACCAGTAGCTAACACCAAAAAAAGTAGCATTTTTAAAAGCAGAGTCTATAGATGCTCTCTCTTTGCCTCTATCTACTAGATAATAGAGTTCATCACTAGTAGGTAGCCTCCAACCTTCATATCCACCGAGTTTTAAATTTTCACAATAAGTTGTAGCCGTATCTCCATTTGTATTTGCATAATTTCCACTAGCATAGTTTTCTTGTATAACCCATGGTTTTTTTATATTTTCACTATCTTGCCACATAAGCCCCATGTTGTTGTCTGTAACAATCTGTTTTTGGTTATCTCTAGTGTAACTTCTAGTGACTCCTTTTTGTAAATCTCCATCATCATTTATATAATGGACTTTATTCTGTCCTGTTTTGGGTAGAGATTTGCAGGTTGTATTTGTTTCTGGCACTGGTTCTGGTTCACTACCATCTGTTTCTACTGGTAGATTTTCTGACTGATTATCATCTGTTGCTGTTAGTGGCTCTTTTGATTCGTTGCCATCTATCGTTATATTAACATTTGGATTAAATTCACCAGGAGAACAGCCAATAAAAAATATAGCTAACAATACATATAAAATTTCTTTTTTTTTCATCTCTAACCTTAATATTACTTATATATAAATGTTAACTTTTATTTACTTAAAAAACTAAAAATATAGGCTTTTAAATACAAAATATCCTACCTACTGTTTACTTTTCTAACCTCTTTTTGCTCTATCCAATCAACAGTACCTGTTTCTAAGTTGTGAAGTTGTAATGTAATCTTATAAAGATAATCATTTTTTTGTTTGATAGAGACAATAGAGCCATCTAAAATATAATTGGGAGCAATCTGCTTTCCAATCTTTTTAGAACTACTTTTATCTATATATTTGCTACTATTTTGATATTCTAATTCACTATTGATTGTTGCTCTTTTGGAGCTATCGATAAATCTTGCACGATTACTTTTTATGATAATAGTTTTGATGCTATCTGTGATTGATTTAGTATCGATGTACTCATCTGTTTTATTTTTAATATCACCTATATCTATGACTACTTTACCATCAAAAATCT
Organism: Sulfurimonas sp.; assembly: GCA_027066935.1. GTDB lineage: Bacteria > Campylobacterota > Campylobacteria > Campylobacterales > Sulfurimonadaceae > Sulfurimonas. Next base: position 4,262 of record JAMOMX010000438.1, read on the forward strand.
CACTACTTAACATGCCGCTTACCATCTTTTCAGTAAAAAGATGAAGCTCCTCCGCACCATAATAGAGATGGTCACCTCTCATACTGTTTGAATCAATTCGCTTTACTCCATTTCTATATACTCTCTCTTTTATATAAAACTTAAATCTCTCTGCTTTTGGTGTTGGAGCTAAAATGGTTATCTTTTTACTCTCTAGTGGCTCTAAAAACAGTGGTTTCCAGATAGATAGATTTTCTCCGACTTCATACTTTTCTTGATCGTACCATTTAAAACGATACTTGATGTCATCATAAGAGTTTTGTGATAAATTTTGTATATCTATAGAAACTTCTAATACATCATTGATATATCGTGTAGATGGGCCTAGTATTTGTATCTTTTTTGAAGATGAAAGATTGTTTATGACAACACTATCTGGCTTTTTAGCACAACCACTGATAAATAAAATAACAATGATAAGAAAAGATGCCATTTTCATTTTCTATACTCCTTTACAAGACTAATTTTCTACTATGCGATAATATTTATAACAGTTCTTCTGCTTTTTTATACAATTTAATTTTAATTTTTTATAATTTAAAATTTTACCATCTTTATCTATAATTTTTAGCCTATAACTTTCACTCTCTTTTGGTATAAACGAAATAACATCTACTCTTTTGGGTAATGTGCTCCATGTTTGTAAATTGTTTTGACTATATATTGTACTTATAGTCTTAACTAAAGCTCCAGCAGAAGAGGATTTTTGACTCAATGTCTCTATCAAAATCTCTTTGCTTGATTCTGCGATCCACCGACCTATCAAAGATGGAAGTATCGCTTTAAATTCATTTACTTTAATTGCATCTATGTCAGATAAGATAGTAGACTCTGCAACAGTTTTATCATGAGAATCTGTTATAATGATTTTATCTATTTTGGTCTTATAAAGTTTAAATGTTGGCAGATAGAGCATATCTTGTCTATTTTTATTAGATTTTGATAAGGATTATGTGCAGAGTTGACACTTTTAAAGGGTTGCTCATATGTATCCAAAATAGTACCGTATTACTCTTTTTCTTCTTTAAACTTTTCTATTTTGTCATAAAACTTATGTCGTTCATTTTCTTGGATAAAATTAGAATTTTTTGTCTCTACCTTTGCATTTTCAAGCTCTCCCATCAACAGATAATTTAATGCACTATAATTAGTCAGTCCTGAAAAACCAATTTTTACCTCCATTCTATAACAGAATTTAGAAAATCTAGTTTTTTACAATATTTTTTATAAACAAGAGAAGATAATAGTGTATGATAGAGTACTGAAATTGT
>JAMOMX010000439.1 GCA_027066935.1 Sulfurimonas sp.
TACCCCAATCATTTAAATTTAGATCAGTTTTAATTTTTTGAATATTTTTTACTAATTCTTCATGATTACTAGATACCACTCTTTCAAAAAAACTTGCAACTCCCTTTTGATTTCTAGGAAAAAAATTAGCTGTTTTTATATCATTTGATATATCAAACTCAAATAAAGTACCAAAAAAAACAAAACTAGTGTTTTTATTTATAAGCTTAAATTTTTTTGGTTGCTCTAATGGCTTAAACTCTTTAATCTTAATATTTATTTTTGGACCAACTTTCTTTATTGGCTCTGCAATAGCCGTTGGTAGTTTTTTTGGTTTTGGTTTTTCATATATAGATTTACCTTGTTGTTCTTGGTAAACTTTCCATTCTGATTTGAGGTAGTTATTAAATGCTGTATCTCTCTCATCTTTATACTCTTTAAAACTACTAGATTGAGAGTGTTTAAAATTTTCAAATGAGCCAGCATTAAGTACGCAAACACTTAAAATTGCAATAACATTAAAAAGGCCAAACAGCTTCGAGTAAAGCTGCACCCCATCCTTGTTCTGTTGCACGATCCGTATCCCCCTGTACTTTGTATAAAATTTTAGCTTCACTTATTTGTGCTGAATTAATTTTATTATATTGGTCAATATCATAAGGGCGAATAACACCACTTATTTGAATAATTTGCTTTTGTTCATCAATAAGAATCTCTCTCTTGCCAAATATGAAATAATTTCCATTTGAGAGTACTTTTACTATCCTAGATGAAACTGTTGTTGAAAAAGCTGCATCTTTTGTAGCGCTACCACTGCCTTTAAAAGAGTTTGTTGAACCTATTGAGAGCCCAACACCTGCTATACCATTTATTGATGCAACTCGTGCATCGATTGCATTATTGGTTCCATTTGAGGTCAAAGACAATCCCCCTAAGTCTGTACTATTTGCTTTAGCTAAACTTTTTGAACCAGTTAATGATGAAGATGAGCTTTCAGAGATAACTATTGTCACTATGTCATTTACATGCATAGCTTTATGATCTGAAAAAAGAGGGTTATCACCCTGTCCAAAGATACTTCCTACAGAAGTAAAGTTTTGTCTTTCTTCTTTAGCTGGCATCTCTTCAACATAAGGAGGAGGTTCAAAACTTATCTCTGGTTTTGTTAAATTTGCTGTACATCCTGTTAGAAATAGTATAACATAACTTACACTTATTATTGCTAAAATTCTTTTTTTCATCTTTTCTCTTTAATTGTATTGTCTATTTTGTTATAATTAGAGCAAAAATAGTTCCAAGGATAATTATGAATTTAAGAGAGACAATAAACCAAGATGTAAAAAATGCTATGAAAGCAAAAGAAACAAAGAAGAGAGATGCTCTACGCCTTTTAACAAGTGCTTTTAAGCAGATAGAAGTTGATGAAAGAAAAGAGTTAAGTGATGATGATGTTATTAAAATTATTCAAAAACAAGTAAAAAGCAGAAACGATTCTATTACACAGTATAAAAAAGCAGATCGTGATGACTTAGTACAAATTGAACTTGATGAGATAGCTTTTTATATGCCTTATTTACCTGCTCAATTAAGCGATGATGAATTAAGCTTAGTTATTAAAAATATAATCACTAAAGTTGGAGCTACAACAATGAAAGATATGGGTAAAGTTATGGGTATTGCTTCTAAAGAATTGGCTGGCAAAGCTGATGGAAAAAGAATAAATGGGTGTGTTAAAACACTTTTAACATAACTCTTTAATATTTAAATTTATTTTACAAACCCATTGTCTTTTAAAATATAAAAAAATGCCTCTGCCATCATTTCATACCCTTTAGCATTTGGATGAATTTGATCACTTTTTAGGCTGCTTTTTGTAAGAACTGTGCTTAATATATTATCTTCATACATTGTATCCATCTCTTCAGCTAACTCTTCATATAAATCTACCATACCGTAGCCTAAGGTATAAAAATTAGGTACCCCTACTAAAAGTACATTAATATTTTTAGCTAAAGCCAAATCAATCATTTTTTTTATGTTATAGCGCAATTTATCATGTGATTTTCTTCGTAATATATCATTCCCACCATGACATAAAATCAATAATTTTGGTTTATGTTTGTCTAAAAGGTTTTCTAAACGCTTTAAGCCCTCAAATGACAACTCTCCAGATATGCCAGCATTGATTACATTTAACCCACTTAAATTTGCAAGTTTTGCTGGATAACTTTCATTTGTTTTCACTCCATAACCAAAGGTAAGGCTATCCCCAAATGCTAAAACTGTAGAGTTGGTACTAAGTAAATTATTTGTGTTGTTTTTTGATTTATCTTCTAAAAAAAATGATAATAAAATCAAAAATAATATAAGTGCAAAGAGATACATATTTTTCATGAATAATTTTAGCATAGTTATACCAAAACCCATTAAAGAGTAAATAGGTAAACGAGTATATTTCATCTTAGTGTAAGGCGAAAGTACGCAGGAGCTACAAGTAGCTTCAAATGCT
>JAMOMX010000440.1 GCA_027066935.1 Sulfurimonas sp.
ATCTTTTTGGATTAACCAGTTAGTCCTGCAAAGATTTGCCTTGTAGCTAATAGTCTATTTTTTATTTACATATTTACTCTTTAATGGGTTTTGGTATTAATATATGTTTTGTTCTTTTTGTTCATAAAATATTTAATATGATAAAATACGAAAATATTTAAAATCAAAATGGAAAATAGATGTATATTTACGACTCAGCACAAAAAACAAAACGAAAATTTATTCCAATGCAAGAGACAAAAGCCTCACTTTATGTTTGTGGACCAACTGTTTATGACGATGCACACTTGGGTCACGCAAAAAGTGCTTTAGTATTTGACTTGCTGAGAAGAGTTTTAACTGCTAATGGATACGATGTTACTTATGCTAGAAATATCACTGATATTGATGATAAAATCATCAAAAAAGCAAAAGAGCAAAATAAAGATATAAAAGATATTACAGATTTTTATACAACCTCTTTTCATTCTGAAATGGCTAGCCTTGGAGTTGCTAAACCAGACATTGAGCCAAAAGCAACTGAGAGTCTTGAAGCTATGATAGAGTTGATACAAACACTCATAGATAAAGGTCATGCTTACGCTACTAGTGAGGGTGATGTTTATTTTGATACTGCAAGTGATAGTGAGTACTTAAGCCTTTCAAATCGAGTTCAAGATGAAGAAGATAAACAAGAGAGAGTTGAGAGCTCATCACTCAAAAAAAATCAAACTGATTTTGCTTTATGGAAAAGTGTAAAAGATGGAACTTTAACTTATGAAAGTCCTTTTGGAGCAGGTCGTCCAGGATGGCATTTAGAGTGTTCAGCGATGATAGAGAAACATTTAGCAAAAAAAGATAGTGAGTTTGCCATAGATATACATGGTGGTGGAGCTGATTTACTTTTTCCTCACCATGAAAATGAAGCTGCTCAAACTAGATGTGGTACTAACCACGCTCTTGCTAACTACTGGATGCATAATGGCTTTGTAAATATAAACAATCAAAAAATGTCTAAATCATTAGGAAACAGTTTTTTCTTAAAAGATGCCTTAAAAGAGTATGATGGAGAAGTTTTACGATTTTATCTTTTAAGCACACATTATAGAAGTAACTTTAATTTTAATACACAAGATTTAAGCGCTTCTAAAAAACGCCTAGATAAAATATATAGACTTAAAAAGCGTTTGTTTGGTATGGCTTGTGGCGATAATACTACACCATTTATGGATGAACTATTAAAGGCTTTAAGTGATGATATGAATGTATCTTCTGCGTTAGCACTAGTTGATGATATGATTAGTAATGCAAATGAGACGCTAGATAGTGCTGGCAAACATAAACAACTAAAAAAAGAGACATTAGTTAATCTTGCATATATCGAATCTATCTTAGGTTTTGGAGTTAAAAATCCATTTGAATATTTTCAATTTGGAATAGATGAAGATACTAAAGCTAAAATAGACTCCCTTATAAGAAAAAGAGATGAAGCTAAAAAAGCAAAAGATTTTGAAAATTCTGATAAATTAAGAGATGAGATTTTGGCTTTTGGCGTAAGCATCATGGACACAACACAAGGTACTTTTTGGGAAAAAATCTAATATATGGGTCTTAAAGATAAAAAAAAATGGGATACAAAATATCTTAAAAAACCACAACTGTTAATCCCTAGAGATGCCAGTATACATCTTCAAAAATATATAGATATAGTTAAAAAGGGTAGGGCTTTAGATTTAGCATGTGGTAGTGGTAGAAATACACTTTTTTTAGCACAAAATGGTTTTGAAGTAGATGCACTAGATATTGCACAAATTGCCCTTGACGCACTACAAATACAACTAAAATCTGAAAATTTATCACACTTAGTAGATACAAAATTGGTTGATTTAGATAATTTCTCAACTAATCATGAAATATATAACCTAATCCTTATGTGTAATTTTTTAGATAGAGAGCTCATACAAAAAGCAAAACAAAACCTAAATAAAGATGGGATTTTTATAGTTGAGACATATATGGTTGATGATAAAAATGAGAAGGAAGATTCAGATAAAATAAACTTATTAGAAAAAAATGAGTTAAAAGAGATTTTTAATGACTCTTATGAGATACTTTTTTATAATGAGTACAACAACGAGCCTCACGAAATATATCAAATGAAAAAACAAGTAATTGTGGCAAAAAAAAGGTTTAAAATATGAAAATAAATAAAATAAGTTTTGTGTTTCTCTTGTTAACACTTTTTACATTCTCTGTTTGGGCTAACTCCCCTGTATGGAAAATCTCTAAAGGTAATAATTATATCTACATTGGTGGGACTGTCCATATTTTAAAAAGTAGTGATTTTCCTCTTCCTTTAGCGTTTAATAAAGCATATGCTGATTCAGATGCTATCTTTTTTGAGGTAGATTTAGAAAAGACCGAGACAACTGAATTTCAGGAAAAATTTTTACAAACATTAATCTATAAAAATGGTAAAAATCTAAAAGATTATATTAGTGATAAAACTTATAAAAGACTAGATAACTATTTTAAAAACAATGGACTGCAATTAAAACCTATGTTGATATTTAAACCTAGTATGGCCATTTTGAGTATTACTATTGAAGAGTTTAAAAAATTGGGCTTTAACGAAGCTGGGGTAGATTCTTTTTTTTATAAAAAGGCTATAAAAGATAGAAAATATACAGGAGCTCTTGAGAGTATTGATACTCAGATAAATTTTTTGGCTAATATGGGTGAGGGTAATGAAGATAAATTTATTAACTATTCACTCCAAGATATAAAAAATATTCCACTAATTATGGATAGTATAAAACAATCATGGCTAAGTGGCGATATAGATAGGGTAAACAAAGAGATGTTACTCCCAATGAAAGATGAGTTTCCCACTATCTACAATAATCTTATAGTTAAAAGAAATAATAACTGGATGCCAAAAATAAAAAGAATGTTTAAAATAAAAAATAATGAGCTTGTTTTAGTTGGTTATTTACATCTAGTTGGAGATGATGGTTTACTACAACAGTTAAAAAGTGATGGCTATAAAATAGAGATGTTAGACTAAAG
>JAMOMX010000441.1 GCA_027066935.1 Sulfurimonas sp.
CTTGCTCATTTTTCTCAAGACAAAATTTTAATAGATGCTTTTAAAAATAACAAAGATATCCATAGACAAACGGCTGTAGCACTTTTTGGTGAAGATAAAGCTGATTCAAAAAGAGATGTTGCAAAGACTGTAAATTTTGGACTCCTTTATGGGATGGGGCAGAAAAAACTTTCACAAACTCTTGATATCTCAACTAAAGAAGCAAAAGAGATTATAGAGAAATATTTTTTAAGTTTTCCATCAGTAAAATCATATTTTAGAGGTATAGTTGATGGAGCAAAAGAGAGTGGATATGTTCAAACTTTACTTGGGCGTAGACGATATTTTGATTTTGTAAATGCTAAACCAATGTTTAGAGCAGCTTATGAGCGAGAGAGTGTAAATACTCTTTTTCAAGGTAGTGCAAGTGATTTGATAAAACTATCTATGAATAAAATTCATAAAATAATATTAGAGGAAAACTTAAATGTAAAAATGCTTTTACAAATTCATGATGAATTAATTTTTGAAGTAGATGAGGGAGAGGCTGATTTGTTAGGGGCAAGATTTAAAGCAGTTATGGATGGAATTATGGAACTAAATGTTCCATTAAAAACCAGTCTAAATATAGGTAATAATTGGGGAGAATTAAAATAGATGTTTGAAAATATTAAAAAAGAGTCTATAAGTAATATTATTCAAAATTTTTATTTTGCTTTTTTAGGTCAAATTATTATATTAATGGGTGTAGGTTATATATTAATAGACAAGATAGAAACAAATATTTTAATTTTTGGTGCTAGTGCTCATCTAATATTAATCTTAACAAGAATGTTTTTTGCATACTTATATAAAAAAAATGAACAAAAGACTAATTTTCTTATTTTATATAGCTCAAGTCTATTTTTAAGTGCAATTGCTTGGGGGAGTTTGTTAATAGTAACGCAACAGTTGTCTATAGAGTTTCATTTTTTAATTTTTGCTATTTTATTTGCTTTGATTTCAACAGCTATTTTCTTATTAGGAGAAGTTTTATATCTATTGTTTTCATTTTTATTACCAATTTTTTTCATCATCTTTGGATGGTTAATTATGCAAGATACAAATAAATTATATGTAGTAGCATTTTATTTAAATCTAGCTTTTTTAATTTATATATATATTACAGCAAGAAGATATAATGCAAATCATAAAGAGATATTAGAAGAAAAATTAAAATCAAATAATCTATTATCTATCTTGAAAGAAAAGTCTAATAGTTTTGAAGTTTTGTTTGAAGAATCAGTAAACGGAACTTTGATTATTGAAGATGGAGTGTTTACACAATGTAATAAAAAATCGATAGAGATGATGGGAATTGATTCAAAATATGAACTTTTAGGTAAATCTATTAAGGAGTTATCCCCTTTGTATCAACCAGATGGTAGACTCTCAAGGGATAAGGCAAAAGAATTATTGGCTTTTGCTATTGCAAATGGACATAATAGATTTGAATGGCTTTATATTAGGATGGATAAAAAAGTATTTTTAGCAGAAGTTAATTTTTCATTAATAACTTTAAATTCTAAAAAAGTTATTTATGTATCATGGCAAGATATCACAAAAGAAAAAAGATTAAAAGATAGTTTAAATAGACAAGTAAATTATGATTTACTTACAATGCTTCCAAATCGTATACTTTTTCATGATAGGTTGTCACAAGGGATAATTAAAGCCAATAGAAGAAACTATAAACTAGCTATATTTTTTTTAGATATTGATAATTTCAAACATATTAATGATTCACTAGGACATGGATATGGAGACAAAGTTTTAAAGTATTTTGCAAAATTATTAAAAAAACAGATAAGATCAGAAGATACTTTAGCTAGATTTGGTGGTGATGAATTTACTATAATAATGGAAAATTTTAAGAATCTTGAAGATGTTTCTAGATTAGCACAAAAAATTATCAATTCGTTTGTTAGACCAATGATTATTGATAAAATTAAATACCATGTCTCAGCGAGTATTGGTATAAGTTTATTTCCACAAGATGATACAAATGAAATAAATCTTTTAAAATACGCAGATATTGCTATGTATAAAGCAAAAGATAGTGGAAGAAATAATTTTCAATTTTATTCATCGGAGATGACAGATATAATAGAGGAGCGTTTATATATAGAAAATTCTTTGCGTAATGCAATAGATAATGATGAATTTTCAGTGAGTTATCAGCCACAAATCAATGCTATCAATTCAAAAATTATTGGTATTGAAGCTTTAGTTAGGTGGGAGCATCCTAAAATGGGTTTAGTACCACCTATTAAATTTATTTCAATTGCAGAAAATGCAGGGCTTATGTTTGAGATTGATAAGAGAATTAGAAAATTAGCTATGTCACAAGTTGCATATTGGTATGAAATGGGTTTAAATCCTGGGGTATTATCTTTAAATTTATCACCAAAGCAATTAGATAGGGATGATTTTTTAGATGAGTTAAATAGAAATATATATGAAGCTTGTTTTAAAGCCGAATGGTTAGAGTTAGAGATTACAGAGAGCGAAATTATGCGTGACCCTGAAAGATCAATAGATAAATTAAAAAGAATATTTAATTTAGGTGTTAAAATTGTTATTGATGATTTTGGCACAGGTCATTCATCTTTGTCATATTTAAAACGATTGCCAATAACAAAGTTGAAAATAGACCAATCATTTATTAAGGATATCCCATATAATGAGGATGATAAAGCTATTACAAAAGCTGTAATAAGTTTATCAAAAAGTTTAAATCTTGATATAATTGCTGAGGGTGTTGAAACATTAAAACAAAAAGAGTTTTTAATAGAAGAGGGATGTAATAATATTCAAGGGTTCCTTTATTCAAAACCACTTTCAGCTCAAGAGTTAGAAAAAATAATAAAATTAGGAGAGATAAAAATTGGATAAAAGAATACAAAAAGTATTGATATTATTACATGATTTTTTTAAAAATGAGGATAAGCAATACCCAGAGTACGAAGATTCAGATATAGAATATTTTGTTGGTTGTATGTTGTATAATCATTTTAAATTTAATAATGCTCTTAGTACTATGAAAACAATTGATTTAAGTTATGATTTTCTTGTATCATGTGAAGAGATTCATGATGACTTACAACAGGGGATAAAAACTATATTATTAGATGATGAAAATGAGAAGCTAAGTTTTTTACAAAACTATTTGAGTGATGTAAAAATGAAATACACGCTAGATGAACTTTATCTATTAAATCGTTTAGAATACCATACTGATGGTATAAGACAAAGATATGATGGTAAGCAAGAGGAGCAAAAGGTTGACTTTATAGCGCCTGCGCAACGTTCAAGAAATCCATTGTTAAGATGAAAAATGCATAGTTATTTGATAACTTCTAGAGAATTTTATACTGATACTCCAGCAGTATTTCGCTCAATACTACATAAACAACTTCAAACTCACATGCCAACATATGCTTTATATAGAGATAAAGCAAATCCAGATTATGATATTCAAGCAGATTATCATGTGCAAGTATGTTCACAATTTGAAAATGTAAAAAGCTTTATACATCAAAAACCAGATTTAGCAATAAAACTTGGAGCTGTTGGGGTGCATCTAACTTCAAATCAATTTGATAAAATTAAATACTCTAAAGAACTTGGCTTAGAAGTTATTATAAGCACACATACACATAGTGAAGCATTATATGCTCAAAGACTTGGTGCGGATGCTGTTACATATAGTCCTATTTTTAACTCTCCTGCTAAAGCAGAGCCAAAAGGTGTAAAAGATTTAGCAGATTTAGTTACAAAAACAGAGATTAAAATTTTTGCACTAGGCGGTATTATTAATAGAGAACAAGTAGAAGAAATTAAAAGAAGTGAGGCATATGGTTTCGCCTCTATTCGCTATTTTCAATAGATTGAAATTTAAGTGTATTATAAAAAATGGAATAAAATTTGCTATAATTAATAATAAATTTTAGGAGAATAACTGATGATAGATGATATTAGTATGAGATTAATTCAAAGTATTATTGATTCTCAAAAAAACATAATAGTTATTTTTAGTGATGATGAAGAGGTTATTTTATTAAATAAAGAGTTTAAAAAATTTGTTAATGTATCATCTGTTGAGCAATACAAAGAAGTTTTTGAAAAATTTACAGATCATTTTGTGCCACATCCTCTTTATTTTAATGCAGAAAAAATCATATCGCCTGAGAGTTGGTTTGATGCTGTTGAAAAACTTGAGGAGATGGATAAGGTTGTAAGTATATTGTCACATGATTATCTTCCTTATGCTTTTTCAATAGATATAAATAGCGATGTTGATGGGTATAAAATTGTCACCCTTAGAGATATTACACAAACATTAATTAAGCGTCTTATGATTGAAAATAAAACAAATATGGACTCTAATAGTGGAGCTTATTCTAAGCAATATTTTTTGAATATTATTCAAAGTTATGAGGATGCAGCAAGTTTTAACGAAAGAACTATTGCTATGATATTGATAAATATAAAAAATTTGAATCTTAGTGATGATAAAGATAAGTTGAGTGAATTTGTAAATTATTTTAAAAATATTATTCGTCAAGACGATATGTTAGTTCGTTGGGAAAATGATATTTTCTTGCTGAATTTCTTTGTTGATAAAGAGGAGAATTCTAAAATTATGTTAGAGAAGCTTAACAATGCTATAAAGAATGATATAAAATGTGTTAAGTGCAGATTTACTTTAGGAATAAAAACAGAAAAAGAGAGCGTAAGGGAACTAATAGATAGAATTAGCGAAACCTCTTGCTCAACTTAAGAACTATGTTTAGTGTATATGATCAATTTTTTGTATAGTCATAAACTAAATTATATCCAAAATCAATTCCATCAGCAATCGAGTTAAAGGCAACTTCAAACTTTTTTTGTGTAGATGTATCAATCAAAGGAATCACATTCATGTTTGCTGTTGATGAGTAAGAAGATTTTATTATTTCATTAAAATCAGATATATTTGGTGGAGCTGGAACATATATTTTTTCCATATCTATATCTGTGTTTTGACCAAAAATATTAGATATTCCAGTAATTGTTAAAGTCCAACCAACTCCATCATTTTCATTTCCACCAATAGTTATTTCACTTGTATCGATAGAAGAGTTGTAGTTAAATAGTGCACCATCTACTAGTACATAAAAGCTACCAGATAACATATCTATATTTATATTTAAACTATCTAATAGTGCATCATAACCTGTATGGTTTGCTTGAAATGCTGTTGTGAAGAAATCATATGTATTTGCATTAAGATGATTAACACTAAACTGATTACTAAAGTTTGTATTTATTTGTTTTTGAGCTTCTTGTAACGACTCAAGAGTAAAAACAGCAGCTTTATTTTGCCAATCACTAGCCAGTGTTTCAAGATTTTGAGAGTTGTTAGCTAAAAATATGGCTAGTGTTGATAATGGTGTAATGTTTGCTATAGTGTTTGCTTTAGCAGCATATGAATACTCTTTTGATAAGCTAATCTCACTTGGT
>JAMOMX010000442.1 GCA_027066935.1 Sulfurimonas sp.
ACAAAGTATCAATAACAGTTTTTTAAATGAACATGAAAATATAAGAGGTAGTGAGTATTATTCTGGGCAAGGAGTACCATCATGATAACACTTTCATCACTTATAGAGCAAACTACAACACTAAGCCTATCAGGAGTAAGAGAGTCTCTACTTTTTCAAAGTGAGACTACACAATATCACTCACTATCATTTGAGGAAAGACTCTTTCATCTGTTTGAAGCAGAGATAAACCAAAGAGAAGATAAGCGTATAAAAAGGATGTTATCTGTAGCTAAACTAAAAGATAAAAATGCTTCATTAGATCAAGTAGAGTATCTCTCAAAAAGAGGATTAGATAAGTCTGTAATATTATCACTAGCCACTTGTGAGTTTATCAATAAAAATCAAAATATCCTTATTACTGGTGCTACTGGAGTTGGCAAGAGCTTTTTAGCACAAGCACTTGCTAGAAAAGCTATCTTTAGTGGATATAGTACAAAATATTATAGAGTAACATCACTACTACAAGAGATAAAAATGGCAAGACTAGATGGGAGTTATACAAAGACATTAGCAAAAATGTCAAAGTTTAAACTTTTAATACTTGATGATTTTGGAGTAACACCACTACAAGGTGATGAGATAAGTAATCTATTTGAAATTATTGAAGAGAGAATATTTGCAGGTGCTCTTATAATTACAGCACAACTTCCTATCAAAGAGTGGCATGCATATTTAGGTAATGAAACTATTGCAGATGCTATGATGGATAGGCTTATTCACACTGCACACAAAATTGAACTCAAAGGAGATTCCATGCGTAAAATCTTGGCAAATAACTGATTTATTTGGCCACCTATGTTACAATACGGTGAGAATGCTTTTTTATTGCTTGAGCGGCCAAGTGTTAGTGCGTATGGGTGGCCAAGTGGATGCGTGTGAACACACCACATCAGAAGTGTTTTCAATGATAGATACAGATATGGTTATAGACTCTGAAATTAGTAATGCTATTTTAGAGGAGACAATTATAGATACAATTAGTCCTATCCCTGTTAGCCCTGTGGGTATTGCAATTGGACTAATTTTTGGATTACCATTTTTTTGATATCGTATGTATTGAATCAGATTGAACTTAGTAAATAAATGTCAAAATACATGTATTTTGACAGTTTATGATAAATCACACAAAGAGGTTAAAGATGAGATTAAAATTACAAAACATATCTATCATTAAAAAAGCAGATATTCAACTTGATGGTTTAACTGTTATTGCTGGTGAAAATGATACTGGTAAGAGTACAGTAGGGAAAGTGCTTTATATGATGATTAAAAGTATACTTTGGGGAATCGAAAATGATAGACATCATAAAGGTACTATAGATAGATATATCAAAAAAATATTTGACAAACAAATCAGTGAAGATGGTCAAATTGAACTTACTTGGCAAAATAATATATATACTGCTTCAATAAAAAGAAACCATTGCAATAATTTTATTTCTACAAATCAAAATAGTTTAGATTTACCAAAAACTAACACGCCTCTTTTTATAGAATCTCCACTTGTTTGGAATTTTTTTGATATGTTTAAAGATTTGGCAAATATACAATCGCAAACTAGTACATTAAGTGATGTTGTTTCAGGCTCTGAGATAAGTTTTCCAACTTTGATGCATGAGCTTTATTTTACATTAGCTATTAGCAGAAAAACTGATACTAAAAATGAAGTAGATGACATAAATCAAATCATAGGTGGTAGCTTCAAAGAAGAATCTGGAAAATTTTACTTTTATAAAAATAATAAAAAAATTGCACTTGTAAATACTGCTACAGGAGTGAAATATTTTGGACTGTTACAAGTACTTATGAACAATAATCATCTCTATCATGGGCAAATTCTTATTCTTGATGAACCAGAGGTACATTTACATCCAAAATGGCAATTAGAACTTGCAAAAATAATTGTTTCACTTGTAAAGAGTGGTGTAAAGATACTAGTCAATTCTCATAGCCCTTACATGATAGAAGCATTAGAGAGATATGCAAAAAAAGAGTCAATTAAAAGAAATTTTTATCTTGCAGAAGATGGTGTAATAGAAGATAATGATAGTTTGAGTAAAATATTTGCTAAATTATCTGAACCGTTTGATGAGTTTGATAAAATGGATAGTGAAGTTCTTCATGGCTGAGTTAAATTATATACTAAAAAAACACTATTCAAATCATTTTAATACCCTAAAGAATACAAGTTATGATAAAAATAATGATACATATTTATGTAATAGTACATTAGATGTTCTTGATTTTGATGGTTTAACAAAATCTCTAAATCCTCATAAACAACCCTCTTCTTTTGATTGTTTATTATGTAATGAAGAAGAAAAAAAGGTTTATTGTGTTGAGTTTAAAAATCAAGAAAAATCTATGATTAATAATAAAGAGCTTCACAATAAACTTAAAGATGGTAAATCTTCACTCGATGGAATACTTCATCAACATAATATATCAAAAGACAATTATGATTTTATTTTTTGTGTTGCATTTAAAGCAAGTAAAATGCACTATAAGTATAGACGCAAAATTGAACTTACATCGATTTATTTTAATCTTGAAAAATATAGTGATAAATTTGATGATATTATTACAAATGATATAGAATTTTTTACTACAGAATTTCATAAAAAGTATAGTTGCAAATAAAATGATAACAAATCAAACAATTAGGGTATTAGAGCTTTTAAAACGATTTAACAATAATCAAAAAGTATGTATAGGAAGTTTACAAAATGAATTTTTATGGGAAGGTAAAAGTGAAAAAACTATAAGAAGAGATTTAGATGTCATAAAAAATGCTTTTCCAGAATCTTTTGAACTTCTAAGAGGAGAAAAGGGCTGTTATAAGGCTCTGACAAAAAAAAGTTTTGAGGGGTTTTTAACACCTCAAAACATCTCTATTTTAGTGCAAACTTTTAACATTGCCCAACGAAGCAATAGTTTTAAAAATTTTGATATAGATGCATCAGATAAATCTATCATAGAGAGAAAGCTAAAAGATTCAAAAAAAATATATGAGTTTAAAAATAAACCTTTTGAAAGTAGCACAGGAGAATATGAACTGTTTCATAAGATAGAAGATAGCATCTACTATCAAAAACCTATTATCATAACTTACGAGATCCAAGATAAAACTATAGATAAAGAGTTAAAACCCTATAAAATACTCTTTATGAATGAAAACTTTTATCTAGCTGCAGAAGTGGATGAAGAGTATATATTTTCACTTTTTAGAATCTCTAAAATCAAAGAGATTAATCCAACCAATAAAACTTTTCATAAAAATCCTGAGATATCAAACTTTATAGTAGACATTCAAACACCTTTCCCAAGATATCAGCCAAATTATCGTAATTTTTTAATAGATATACTTTTAGAAGTTGATTCTTCTAAAGCTTACTTTTTTAAAAATAAAAACTTTTTAAAGTCCCAAAAAATCCTAGAGGAAAAAGAGAATGGAAATCTTTTGATATCTTACAAGGTTACGCAAGATTTGGAAATTGAAGAGTTAGTGAAACGATGGTTACCTCATATAAAAGTGATAGAACCTATATCTCTAAGGAAGAAAATTGAAGATGAATTAAAAGCATACTTAATGTAGGATTTTGATAAATTAGTTGCTTAATATAGCAGGGACAGGTGATAACCATGAATAATTAATTTAAACTTTCAAATCTCATACACAATATATCAATAATTTTTTTTTGCGTCTTAGGATTATTTATAGTAGTAAGTTTTTTTATCAATCTCTTTTTTGAGATAGTTCGAATTTGCTGACAAAGCAATATAGACGGTTTTTCAAGTTCGGTTTTGAAGAGAAATTCATTTGGATAGACTCTTCGTCCCTCTTTTTGTGAAGTGATAGGAATGATTGTTACTATATCTATCAAATTTTCATAATTATTTGAGACAATCAAGACTGGTCTTTTGCCAAATTGCTCACTACCAATTGTAGGATTTAGATTAACCAAATAAACATCATATTGTTTCATTAAACACCCTCTAAATCAGAATATTGAAAATCATCCTCTATGGTTCGCATATCTTGAATATATAATTGGTCTTTTGAAGCTTCAATCATAGCCTGTTTATAGTGTTCATGTTTTTGTTTTTCAACTAAAAGATGCAGAGCATTTGATACTAGTTCTGAAAATGACTGATATTGATCAGTAATTTGATTTAATTCTAGACTGCGAAATAGATTATCATTTATTGTGATAGTTTTTCTTACCATAATGCTTTCCTTTAGTAATACTTTTATCATACCAAGTTTAATTTGAAGACTAACTTAAGGTATCGGAATGTTCAGAATGGTTATTTGCATAATTGGGTTTTTAAAAATTTATAAAATAATTTACAAAAAATCTATCTTCTCGTTTACTATTGAAAAATGCTCCTGCCACCAAAGTACTTTCATCACTAAGACTATATGTAAAAGATGGGGAGAGTGTGAGAGTTTTATTATCTAAACTTCCTAATCCCAAAAGATTTATCGTCCAAATCGGCGAGGGTTGATAGCTAAGATTTAGAGCTAACTGTTTTGTTTTAAGCTTGGTATTTTGATAAAATTCTGCCAAGAGTATAATTGAGTTTTCAAACCCTCTCTCAACTCCTAAGATATAACTATAATAGCTTTCATCTGTTTTAGTATCTAAAAATCTTCCACCTTCACCTCTTAGTGTTATATCGGTATTTAAGAGTTCTCCTTCTGCTTCTACACCGACAATGTCAAGACTATTTCTTTTATCTTTTATAAAAATGAGTGCAAAATCTGCTACATTTAAATACCCTTTGATACGAAGAGCATGTCTATTTTTAGAGAGGGTGATATCAAAATTTGAGAGTTCGTTTATAGCATATTCATAACGAATTGATTCTGTGCCTTTTCTCTCATTTGTTTCGATAGAAGTTATATCTATTGGATTAAAAACATCTATTGGATTCCAGATGCGTCCTACACCAAAAGGGATTCTTTGAAGTCCAACAACAAACATATGTTTCTCTCCGGTATAATTTATATAAGCTCTATAAAAACTACTTTTATTTCTATTCTTACTTCCTTTGAGATTATAAAAATTTTCATTATCCAAAATCATTTTAGCATTGATGTCTTTCCATCGTTTATCAGATAAATCAAGATAGAGTCTAAGCCTGTTATAGTTAAGTGTACCTAAACTTTTTTGATAGCCTAAGATATTGTTATTTTCAAGATTGGTTTTTAAATCAAGTCCAGAGAGTGTTGAGATAGTAAGTAAAAAACTAAGAAAGAGTCTCATTTTTAACAATCCTGCCATCTTTCAAAGAGACTAGTCTCTTTGCCATATTAATTACCAAAGGATCATGTGAAGAGAAGATAATCGTAATTCCCTCTTTTTCATTTAATTTTTGCATCATATCCATAAGCTCCGTTGCACTTGCACTATCTAGGTTTGCTGTTGGCTCATCTGCCAAAATAAGTTTTGGTTTGGATGCAACGGCACG
>JAMOMX010000443.1 GCA_027066935.1 Sulfurimonas sp.
GAGTTTGAGGGCTTTGAGGTTTGTGAGCCTTGTGCTATCCATGAGATTAGAGTTTGGTGTTCTGATTTTAGTAAGTTTGGCATGGCATAGGGCATACCCCATTTTGGTTTTTTATCTATATATTTGTCTATAGTTTTTAGTGTTGGGCAGGTTTGTTTTCGATCAAGCTCTAAAGTAAAAACATCTGAAAGTAGACCCTGTGTAGCTTGTGGATGTTTCTGTTTTAGTGTCAAAAGATGATACAGTACTGAGTTTTTTAAGTTTTCTTGTGGAGTTTTTTCACCCTCATTTAAAATAGAAAAAAAATCTCTCTCTCGCCATGCATCTACACTCTTTGCATCTATAAATAGACGACTAGGCTCCATCTTGGTAATTCGATTTGCCTCATAAATACGCTCCAAGCTAGCTCCTCGCATCAAACCCTCTACAGAAGAGAGTTTGAGCTGACATGGTGCATCATAACAGCCGTGACAAACTACACACCGTCTATCTAGTATGGGTTTTATTTGCTTTTCAAATGAGATAGGCTCTTTTTTGATTGTTACCAAATCAGCTGTTATGGATTTGGTTATATCGTTTGAGTCTTTTGCTCCATTGGCAAATATAATAAACAATGAGATAATAAGTAAAATGATTAATATTAATATTCGTTTTATCCCGATGAGCTATCTCCTTTTTTTCTTTTTTGCAACTTTACCCATTTTAACCTAAGTGCATTCATAATTATGGATTTAGCTTTGGCATCTCATCTGTAAATCTTTTTATACAACGATTGAATTGAGAGACAAGGTAAACTAACGGCTTAAAAATTTGAATTTTCATATATCTTTATGCGATACTTTAAAGCTTGATATTTTGGTAGTTTTACCTTGTTCTCTCCTGTGCTTTGTTGTCTGTTTTATGCACACATATACATTTTATATAAATCATTTATACAAATATTATTTGATTTTATATATTTTTGATTTAGTTTATATAAAGCATTTATTATTTTATTTTTATCATCTGCTGAATGTATCTCTCTATGGCAATTAGGGCATAGTGATATAATATTATCAACATCATCTAAATTAAATTCATAATTTTTTTGTTGAAACATTGGTATTATATGATGCCCTTCAACATAGTTTGTTTCATTTGAAATGAATGTAATATGTTCATGATTAATTTGACATATAAAATCATCTCTTCTTTTAGCCTGTGTAATCAATTTAGAATTTCTTTTATATCTCTGTTTTGCAGTTTTATTATTTATTTCACAAGATAAAATATCATCAGTAAAAAAGAAATCTTTAAACTCTAAATCTTTATATAAGTTTGATATATTTTCAAATAAATCATCTACAATAAAATATTTATTTGAAGCTTTTTTCAATATCTCAATATTAACTAATGAATTTATAACCCAAGTATTAAATTTTTCATATGATTCATATTTTGGTATATCATAAAGATTTTTATTTTCTATGTACAAATTTAAATTATCAATTTTTGCAATATTTACTAATTGTTCTTTTATAAAACTTGAGTCTATCCCTTTATCATTATTCTCTAATAATAGTTTAAATAATATTCTAAATGGAAATAGTTGTAATTTTATATCTTTAGTTGCTTTATTTGGGTATTTTGTATTATCCAGTTGATTTAAAATATAAAATTTACACTTATTAAAATCTTTTTCTTTATAAGAATTTAAAAACTTTACACCTTCAATTGTTAATTCTAAAGTTGAATCATCGTATTGCTGAATAAATCCCATAAATAATAATGGTCTAAAAAAATGACTAGCAAGGCTATCATTATTATTATAATTTGCACAAGATATTAAATAATCTTTTATCTCTAATTCAAATTTTTTCTGTAAAATTTTTGGGTTTTCTTGAATATATGTTAAAACACAAATTGTTCTTTTATTCATATAGCTATTGGTTCCAAGTTTATCATCAAATATTTGCCCATTACCTGGTGCTTGCCATCTCATATTATTTGTTGCCATTTATTTCCCTTGGAATCGTAGTTAATAATCTATCAATTAATTTAGGCGGCACTCCTTCTCCAATAACTTGCCTTATTAAGTTTTCACTTGCCCATTTTGGTGGATGCCAATCGTCTGGTAATCCAGTTAAAATAAATATTTCTTTTAATGTTAAAACTCTTGCATCAGAATATGTTCCATCTTCTTGTAAAATACCTGGATGAACATTGTTTTGTGAGGATACAGAACCATTTGCCATAGTTATTGTTGGTGCTGGTTTATCCCAATCAATTCTTTTGTATGTTGTTGAATAACCTTTTATTCTTGTACCATCTTCTTTTTTTGGATAATATATTTCATTGTGTAAAGCAGTTTTACCTGATGGAGTATGCTTTAAAAAGGATATATGTCTGTCATTATGCTTTTTTGCATAATGATATTGAATTTTAGAAATTTCTTCACTTTCTAAACTTGGTAAATGACTTATGGCTTCTTTAACTGTTATTTTATTTTCTTTATTTGGTAGCTCCCATTTTGAAAATTTTGAAATAAGAAAAATTGCTCTTTTCCTTGATTGTGGAGTACCATAGTCTGCTGTATCTACTAATGTAGGGTTTATAAAATAATCTAATGGTTTTAACTCATTATTGATGTAGTCAATAACTTGAGTTTTTACTCCATTAACTGAAATGGATGTTTTTAAAATACCTTGAACATTCTCTATTAAAATATGCGCAGGTTGTAGTTTTTTAATAAATTCAATAACATATTTAATTAAAGAATTTCTAGGGTCATCTTCTTTCATTTTACCTGCAACACTCATGCCTTGACAAGGTGGTGTAGCTAGTAAAAAATCACAATTTTGTTTTTTTGCTTCAGCTAAAATTTTATTAAATATTATTTTATTAGTAATATCGCCTTGGATAATATTACAATTCTTATGATTTGTTTTATGAAAATCAACTCTTTTTTCTAAAAGTTCATTTGCTACCACAATATCAATATTATGATTTTTTATATATGTTTCTGCTATTCCTACATTAGCAAATAAAGATACTCCATTCATAATTTATCAGTTTGTTCATTTTCTTTAATTTTTTCTATAGCTTTTGAGATTTCATTTAAAAAATGTTTATTTATTGTTCCATCATCTGGATTATAATCATTCTTAGTTCGTTTTATGTTTAAATCACTTGCAATTTTATTAGCATATTCTTCTTTAGTCATTGTTTACTCCACAAATCTTTTACTCATTATAGCAAATTTTATTTTACTTTTAATTTAAGATGATGCTTTTATTGTCAGACAACGATGGACTTGATGGATAACTACCCGTTAGGGTATGTTATTCATTATATGAGGTTTTGTTAAATTTCTCCATGTTTAAGTGCTAATCTATCTCTTTCTAAAAGATTTTCTTTCATTTTAATATAACTTACCATTCGTGGATCATTAAATCTATAAACTCCTTTTTTTATTCTTCTTAAAATAGAATCACTATTATCAGAAGTAAACTGTCTTATATAGTCACTTACAGTTTTATTTGATAGTTCATTTGCATAATTTTTTAATTTTTTACTTATATCATTAATTGTGAAATCATCATGATTACATGTAGAACAAGCTTTTAAAATAAGTTGAATATTTCTTTTCTTTGTTTCAGAAGCATTTTGAGTTGCATTATCATATAGTCTTTTTAATGTTCCTTCAGCATCTTTGACAGCATTATCAATAGCATTAACAAATGAACTTTTTGTTATTTTTTTTATACTATTTATTATAGCTTCTTCTGCACATTTTAAACCAATTAAATGTGCAAAATGTGGATACCCATTGCAAATACCGATGATAAGACTATTGACTTGATCTGATAGCTCTATAGATAACTTTTTCATACCATTATCTATAATATCTTTTATTTCCTTATTAGTCATTCTCTCTAACTTAATTTCTTTTAAGCATCTATTTACTGATGGATGTCCAGCTGTTAAATCTGTACCAGATTGAGAAATACCTACAACAAAAATTTTAAATGGAGATTGATAATCACTTAATAATTTAATTAATTGTGCTAGATTATGTTTATCTTTATCATCTTCCAAAATATCAAACTCATCAATAAGATATAAACCTTTTTTATCTTTTAACAGTTTTGCTATATTTGATGGGGTTATATCATTTGAATAAATGAATTTTTTTGAAGATTGTGTTTCATTGCCTAAACTGGCACCTATTCCCATTATTTTAGCACCAGCTTCTTCTTTATGTTTAGAAGATATAATTTTTTCAGATAAATATGGTTCATTTATATATTCTTCTATTAGTTCATTAGCAAGTGTTTCAAATGTATCTTGACTAGAACATCTTTTGGTAATTAGTTTTCCATTTACCATGTCACTGTTATCCAAAATGGAAACTGTAATATTTGCTAACGAACTTTTTCCTACACCTCTATCTCCATACAATAATAAATGTTGTCCGGGTGTATTCAATCCTTCAATAACGCTTTTTACAATATCTTTTCTTCCCATAAATAGATCAATACTATTTATAGGTTTATTGGGAGTAAAAATAGTTCTAACACCAGAATCTTTGATTAATTCTTCTTTTTTTATCCCATACGGATCATCTACTTGTGTTGCCATGTTATATCCTTATATTGTAAATTTAACTATTTATTAAAGGACATAATATCACAAACACCTACTAAAACTAATATTTAAGAAATATAAAAGTCTCCTGTAAATATTAAAAATTTAATAAAACCAAATCTCCTTTTAGCTAGAAATTGCCCAATATCAATACATCATGTCCTGATGATAGTTATTTTTAGGCTAAAAGGGACAAAGTGTTTTGCTATTTTTTAGGAGTGTTGTATACAAAAAAAGAAAAAATTATTGAAAATTACGAGAGAGCTGTCCACAATCGCAAAAACATCTATCATGATGACACATTTTTTTGCTCAAAAGTGGTCAATACCAAAAAACTAAAATCCCAAGCAAAAGGGATGATAGCGACACAAAATATAAAAAGCTTCAAGGTGTTTTTGAAGAGACAGCACTTGACCCACAAAATACAAATCTAAGAGGGGCACATGGAGAAGAAGAGAGAGATTTATTAGATGAAATCATCAAAAATTTTAACGAGAGATGCCCTAAAATAATAGCTCAAGATGAAGCTTTTAAGCAGGCTATGCAGAGTACTGTTAGGAGGATTTTAGGAAATTGATATGATATTAAAACTCTAGTAGTTGTATTTCTAGGTGAAATTAAATATGGATGGATTAGTTGATGCTTTGTTAAGTTATAGAAGATGAGATTTTTAATATCTCATCTTTTTGCTTTTTTTATCCATTTAATATAAATGTGTGGTGAAGATGCCACAGCATATCTTAGTTTTTACAACTTCACACTTTTTAACCTAAGTGCATTCATAATTACAGATACAGAACTAAAACTCATAGCCGCAGCTGCAATCATTGGCGATAGAAGTAATCCAAATACAGGATATAGCAAACCTGCAGCGATTGGTACACCAGC
>JAMOMX010000444.1 GCA_027066935.1 Sulfurimonas sp.
TAAAGCAGTAAATTGAGTTAATGAAAAAACTAGACTTAAGTTAAAAGTGTAAGAAGATGAAAAACACGACACCATAACAAAACAGAGCCAATAAATTATCTAGCGGAAATTTATTGGTATACTTCGACCATTATATCCCAAATTATGAGGACAACAATGAAAAA
This sequence comes from Sulfurimonas sp., assembly GCA_027066935.1. GTDB lineage: Bacteria > Campylobacterota > Campylobacteria > Campylobacterales > Sulfurimonadaceae > Sulfurimonas. Next base: position 165 of record JAMOMX010000444.1, read on the forward strand.
AATATTTCTATCAATGACACTACTCTTTAGCATAGGAGTAAGTCTAAATGCTTATAATTACGGCACTTTAGAAGGAAATACAAAAAGATGTGAAGAAGGTAATGCCAAAGCATGTAATGATTTAGCTGGGATGTACCTAAGTGGAAGAAGTCAATACAAACTAAAAGCTGATGAAACTAAAGCTCAAGAGTTTTATGACAAATCAATGAACCTCTATAGCAAATATTGTGATGAAGGTAATGCAAAAGCATGCTCTGATCTTGGAGATAAATACAATGGCATGAGATGGGGTATTGATCAAAATTATACAATGATGATGAAGTACTATACAAAATCATGCGAGTATGGAAATGGTCTTGCATGTAACGAACTTGGTGCTGCATATAAAAGAGGTCGTGGTGTCAATAAAGACAAGCCAAAGTCAAAAAATTATTACGACAAAGCTCTCGTTTTATATGAGAAAGAGTGTGAAAACAACATAGCAAGGTCTTGCGCTAATCTAGGTGTGATATATTTACTTGAAATGTATGGGACTAAAGATAATGAAAACAAATCAACAAAATATTTAAAAAAAGCATTTAATCTTTATGAAGCCAATTGCGATAATAATGATGCAGAAGGATGTTATCAAATTGGATTATCCTACCTTAGAGGGAAATCAGTTATAAATATTGTAAAAGATGAAATACTAGCTAAAGAATTTTTTGATAAATCATGCAAATTAGGGGAGTCTAGTGCATGTAATAAAGCAAAGCGTATAGCCAATAAGTTAAATTTATGATTAATCAAGCCTTGACAAATATAGTATAATTAAAGTATACTTTTTATACTTAATACAAAAAAGGATTTATGTGAAATTTGAGTATGATGAACAAAAAAGTCAAATCAATAAACAAAAGCATGGAATAGATTTTGTAGAAGCTCAAAAGCTTTGGCAATATGAAGATGCACTTGTAATTCCTGCTAATATAGTTGATGGTGAAACTCGCTATGCTCTCATCTCAAAAATACTCACAAAATGCTTTGTTGTAATATTTACCATAAGAGAAGACACAAATAGGATTATTAGTGTCAGAAGATGTAGAAAAAATGAGGAGAAAAATTATGAAAACTATAACAGCTAAAGAGTTTGATGAAAAGTTTGATAACGAAGAAGATATAAGTGAGTATCTTGACTTTTCAAAAGCAACAAGACCAAATGCCCTAAAAACAGATACTAAAAAAGTAAATGTTGATTTTCCACAATGGGTTATAGAATCATTGGATAAAGAAGCAAAAAAGATAGGTGTTACAAGACAGTCAATCATTAAAGTTTGGATAGCTGAAAGATTAAAAGAGGAAGCTGGACATTTACAAGCAAGTTAACAAAATAGAGTCGCCAATACATTACCTAGCGACAACTTATTGGCTATGCTTTTTTTGCAAACAAAAATGATAATCCAGAATTATTAATGGAAGTTGCAGAGTGGTGGATATTAACAAATAGATTAGACCATTTTGAAAAAGCTCTTAAAATCAAAAAAATGGTTGAATAAAAACAACTCAAACTATTACATAAACATAACAAATCGTAGCGGGTTGAACACGCGCCACCATTATCTCTAAACAACAAAATGAAAAGGTAAACACAAAATGAAAATGTTAAAAAAACTTGGACTAGGTATATTAGGCTTAGTTATAGTATTTACAGTTAAATATTTTATAGCTAGACTAGACTATACACCAGCTGAACTATATCAAACAGGTAGTTCCCAGACTTTTAGTTTTCAAAGTACTGATGCAGTGAAGGAACTTGGATTTAACTATGCATCTTCAGACTTAAAAGGTTCATTTGGAAAATTTGACGGAAATTTCACAATTGAATACTTTTACAATAATTCAATTGTAGAAACAAAGAGTGTTACTTTAGAGAGTTTATCTAAAAGTAAATACCCAGTATATATTATGCATGACTCTAGTGGAGCTGGTCATATTCCACTAGATGTTAATGATAAAAAAATTGACAAGGTGAAAATTACAGTAAACAAACAATTATCTAGTTTTAAAAACTTTAGTGGACCACTTTATGTTTATTATAAAGATTATAAAGATCAATTGAACTCTAACTAAAGAGATAACAAATATTGCAATGCAAAACTATATTAGGAACAGAAAATGAATAAACATGATGAACTATTATTGAAAGATTTAAAGCTACAACCAAAGATCATCATCTACTTTTATCTTTTCATTGGAATCATTGCTTCAATAGTTGGATTGTATATGTCAGATTTTTCGTTAATATCAATTTTGACATTATTAGGAGGAGCTTTGATTGCATTAGGTATTGAAAAGCTTGTCAGTCTGAAATTAAGAACTATTCTTGTCAAAATAGCTGAAAAAAGAACATAACAAGTAGCAGTGAAGGAGAATATATGTCCATTGTAAATTTAGAAAGTGTGATTGCAGTAGTGCCAGTGACGGATCAAGCCGCAGCCGTCAAATGGTACAAAAAATTGCTTGGGCGGGATGCTGATGTTGTTCCCGTAGAGGGTATTGCAGAGTGGCAACTTGCCGAAAAAGTATGGCTTCAGGTAGGCACTGACCCTGATAATGCAGGCAACACAACAGTCATTATTAGTGTAAGCGATATTGATACTCAACGCATCGCATGCGCAGAATCCAATGTATCCTTAGGCGAAGTTGTTGAATATCCGGGGGTTGTCAAAATGGTCTATGCGATTGATCCTGATGGGAATAAAATTACCTTCGTTCAAGAACTTCCCAACTAAAAGCCAAGGCTAAGTAATACCACTTTATATCAGAATGGTTTTATAGAGATTTTTGCATAGCTATTAAAAAATGGCTAACAAGCACATCCAGCTGACCCGCGAAGCTACGCATTATATACACAATAAACCACACGGTTGCTTCATACTAAGCTTATTAATTCAGTCATTCTCAGCTTGAGTGGGAATCTAATATAAAATGCAGTAAAAACTAGATTCTGAGTTATCATGCCCATGTGGTGCAAGTTCAGGGTGACGAAACAAACAAATTTATTAGAATGAATCAGCTGTGCAACAAACCACTATCCATCCACTCATTAAATATAATTATAGTATAATTTAAGCATGATATTTAAATATGATGAAAATAAAAGCCTTTTAAACAAATCAAAACATAGTATTGATTTTGAACAAGCAAAAGAGTTGTAGAATGATCCTTATGCTTTTGAAATCCCATCTCCACAAATAGAAGAGCTAGATAAAAAAATTTATGAAAACCAAAATGATATTTTTAAATATTTTGATACATCAAAAATTAGAATGATTAACGAAGAACCAAAAAGTCGCCAAGCTGTTATCAAAATGTGCTTAGCAGAAAAGCTAAAAGATTTAAACTCCACAGCAATATGTATATAACAAAACAGAGCTTAAGCTCTGAACGAGCAACCTGCCGTTAAGGAATAGACAATTGAATTTAAAATGGATATATCAAAATGATACTGTCAATTGGGATGAATTGTCAAACTTATATAGAATATCACCACTTGGAAATAAAAAACCTAGTGATTTAAAAACTGTATTTTTAAACAGTATGTTTAAGTGTTTTGTCTATTCTGATAAAACACTTATTGGTGCTGGTAGAGCTTTAGCAGATGGTATGGATTGTTCATATATTTGTGATGTATCAATACATCCAGATTATCAAGGTAAAGGCATTGGAAAAGATATAATCAATAAACTTGTTGAATTATCAAAAGGACATAATAAAATTATTTTATATTCAATTCCAGGGAAAGAACAATTTTATGCTAAATTGGGATTTGATAAAATGAATACAGCAATGGCTATATTTAAAAACAAAGAACAAGCAATAGAATGGCAACTTACAAGAAGAACATAAAGGCTTAAAACTGAACATTCTTATAACTGGCTCATCAGGATTAGTTGGCAAGGCAATTGTCAATTATTTTAGAGACAAAGGTCATACTATATTAAAACTACAACGACAAAATGACAAAGTAGCTCCATATTGGAATATAAAAAAACAAATTATTTTACTTGATGAAAATGAGAGGATAGATATTGTCATTCATCTAGCAGGAGAGAGCATTGCTGGGGGCAGATGGAATAAGAATAAAAAAGCTAAAATATTAAACAGTAGAATAAATGGAACAAAATTGTTATCTACATATTTTTCAAAACTAGAAAATAAACCAAAAGTGTTTATTTCATGTTCAGCTATTGGTTTTTATGGAGATTGTAAAAATGATAATGTAACAGAAGAAAATAAAAAAGGTAAAGGATTTCTATCTGATGTTACAGATGAATGGGAAAAAGCTACAAATATTGCATCTAAAGCAGGAATAAGAGTCGTCAATATAAGACTTGGTATGGTTTTAAGTAAAGAAGGAGGAGCATTAAAAAAAATGTTGTTTCCATTTAAAATGGGGTTAGGTGGAACAATAGGTGATGCAAAACAATATATTAGTTGGATTTCAATAAAAGATTTACCAAGTTCAATTAATCATATTATTGACAATAAAGATATTAAAGGTGCAGTGAATGTAGTATCACCTAATCCTGTTACAAATTATGAATTTACTAAAACCTTAGGAAAAGTACTAAATCGTCCGACAGTACTGCCATTGCCAAAGTTTTTAACTAAATTAATATTTGGAGAAATGGGAGAAGAATTGTTATTATCAAGCATCAAAGTTAAACCTGAAAAATTACTCAATACTGAATTTAAATTTAAATATCCAAAATTAGAAATGGCATTAAAAATATAGGTGCAATATATAATAAATCCTCATATAATAACAACAAGCAAATAAGACATCATAAACCTAGAGAGTTTTGAACACTTAACATATCGGACAAAACATAAATCAACTTTAGATTTTGAGATAATAATAGTTCTAAAGATTTAAAATTATTCTATCAAAAACTCAAAAAATTATCTAAAAAGGATATAGATAAATTAGTATTTGTATATGAACCTACTGCAAGTTATTCAGAACTTTTAACAAAGTTTTGCGCTTTGAAAAATATCAAATTATAGTATCCGCCAGACTCCTAAATTTTCAACTTAAATTTATCAAAAACATCAAAAAACTTATAAATTAAGAGTAGAAATTATAGAGTTTTATTTGATGTAATAGATGACATTATCATTATTGGTCGTATCTTGCATCGACAAAATAGTCATTAAAAAGACACACCAAGACAGAGGGTTGAACACTACACTCCCGCTATATCTAAAAAAGACACTTTATTAAGCTTAAGTGAAATTTACTTATATTTTGCTACAATTTAGCAATATTCAATTCAGAGGAAAAAACAATAAAATAAAGGTTTT
>JAMOMX010000445.1 GCA_027066935.1 Sulfurimonas sp.
GTTATCATCCTCTTTGATTAAGTTTTGCCTATCTTCTTCATCAAGTTTTTCAAGAATTTCATTATAGACCTTAAGTGATTCCATCGCATCTTCTTCATCAATCTTATTCATAATAAACCCTATGTGAAGTAAAACATAATCACCTATTTTTACATCACCCTCCTCCATGAGCTCAAGTCCAGCTTCACGCTTAACACCCATAGTATCTACTGTCGCTACATTTCGTTCTTTGTCGATTTTTATTACTTTACTTGGAATTGATAAACACATAAAATTATGTTCTCATCTTTCTTTTAAATTCTATCCACTCAATCACTCTTTGGATAGATGTTTTATCTTTAATGTTTAGCTCTAAAATATCTACACCTGGCTTGATTTTTCTTGCTTCTTTTTTTTCATGCTCCAAATCATAATCAAAATGTTCTATTAGATCCATTTTTGTAATTAAAATCAAATCTGCTTGACGAAACATAACCGGATACTTTTCTATCTTGTCGCTTCCCTCGGGAATGGAGACTAAAACTATATTTAGATGACTTCCAACATCATAAGAAGCAGGACAAACAAGGTTTCCAACATTTTCTATAAAACATACATCTATCTCATTTAATGGCATATCGTGAAGACCTTTATGCACCATAAAAGCATCTAAATGACAAGCTGAACCTGTTTGAATCTGAAATGCAGGGATTCCCTTTGCTTTAATTCTATCAGCATCTCTTGATGTTTCCAAGTCTCCCTCAATAACACCAAACTTAAAATCTGCCAAATCTGCCAAATGTTCTAAAAGTGTAGTTTTACCACTTCCGGGTGAACTCATAAGGTTTATACTTAAAACATTATGAGCATCAAAATGGTTACGATTGTGTCTAGCTTCATGGTTGTTTTTATCTAAAATTTTACTAATGACACTTATTGTTTTTATATCATTTAGCTGTGGATTATGATGCAATGCCTCATGTGCCGTTTGATGTGAATGGCTATGTTCATGATGATCTGTTCCTAAAGTTGTTCCTGTAATACTACACCCGCAATCTGCACACATATATATTTTCCTTTGATTTTAAAATAGTTTATTTTAATTTTATGCTAAAAGCATATTTGCTCCAACAGCTACAGATATAACGCCCACAGTTGTAAAAGCCCGTCTTACATCTCTTAGATTTGTAAGATAATGTTTATTAAGATAAAGTATAGCAGCACCAAAGCTTAAAAAGATTAACGACACCCCAGCTACAAAAGCCAAAACCATTGTCCACTCTACACTACTTCCTTGCAACATTCCAAGTGTAACAAGCATCCCTCTAACTCCACCTATCCCCATTAAAGCACCAACACCCCAAGCAGAAGCATTTGAGATATCTTTATTGTTGTGTGTATGTTTTTTACCAAAATAGATATGGATATGCTCTTTATTTTCATGAGTATGTTTATTTATCTGTATTTTATTTGTAACAACCATAAAGAGTATATAAATACCCATCCCAATAATCACAGATGAAGATATTATATCTCCATAAGCTGTAATAGATTCTGGAAGTGAATAAAGCTCAAGTATTTTTACAAATAAAAACAACATCAAACCATGTCCAAATGCAAACATAGTTGTGATAAGCATAGTCTTTTTCATAGATTTTCCAATAGAAAAATCTGCGATTGCTGTTAAGTGGTCTGGTCCAAACGCATGAAGAATTCCATACCAAAAAATAATAAGATAAGCCGCTTCCATTATTTATACCTTTGAATTAATAAACGTTTATTCAATTTTAAAAGATTTTATACTATATTAAGTGAAAAGTAGTTTAAATTTCACTAAAAGTTTAAATGTAAAGTGATACCGTGAAAAACAAAATAATATTTTAGGGAAAACTAATGAAAGACTTAGCTGTAATTGGTGTTGGAAACATATTGGAAAAAGATGACGGTATCGCTGTTTATGCTACTAAATATTTAGAAAAAAATTATACTTTTGAACCTATGATTGAGATTGTAAATGGTGGTGTAGAGGGGATTAATTTACTTAATATGTTTATGGAGTATAACCATATAATTATTCTTGATGCTATAGAGATAGATGATGAACCTGGTAGTATATATCATATTCCCTCTCATGAACTTACAGGATATGGGCTTAATTCTGGAGGCGCACATGAAATTGGCGTTTTGCAATGTTTTGATATACTCGAACTCATGGGCAAAAAAATACCAAAATCAAGCGTACTTGGCATCATTCCACAAACTATTGATGTTGAGATAGCTTTAAGTGATTTACTAAATAAAAAATTTGATACTTATGTAAATACTTTGATAAATATCTTAAAAAAAGAGGGTATTGAAGTTAACAAAAATTCATTGGATATTAGTTTAGCAGATATAATAGAAGAGTTTAAAAATCCTAAACGATAAATGTAATTTAAAACCCTCTTGAGTGCTCTATACTAGGATTTGCAAAAGTATCCAATATCTTATCAAGACTAAACTCTTCATCTTTTTTTTGCACTTTTACACCCAATGATTCTATTTTTAAAAGAGCTGTATCTATATATTTTTGCCATCTCTCTTTAAGAGTATCACTCAAAGAAACTTCTACACTAACGATATCACTTGGTACTATGCTTATAACTGTTGTATTTGCCACAGATTGTGCCAATGAACAAATTTGCAACATCTCTGCTATTTCAACCTCATTTGCTGTTTTTTTAATCAAAGTTCCATCTAAAAATTCATCTGTTGTTTTTATACTTATCTCTCCCACTTTTTTTTCATCATCAGAAGCAGTATTTATAATAACTACTTCATCAAACTCTTGCAAAAGTGGCATCAGTTTAAAACCTAATATCCCCCCATCTACTATCTCTATATTTGGTGTAAATATATAGTTTTCTTTTATATATTTTCCTGCATACAAACCTACACCTTCATCTTTAAAAAATGCATTTCCTGATCCAATTAGAGCTATTTTTTTTCCCATTATATTTACCTTTGAGTATTTTTTATTGCAAAATATGCTTGACCTAATGAGATACCACCATCATTGATGGGAATATCACTTTGGATATAATACTTTCTATTTATCTTTTTAAGTTCTTTTGTAACTTGAGAAACTAAAACGCTGTTTTGAAATACTCCACCACTTAAAACTATGGGTAGATGTGGATATTTTTGTGCTATATCTATAATTATTTTTGAGATGGTTAATATAAATTTTTTTGCTATTTTTGAACTATCATTCTCCTGCATTATTTGATATATCATCTTTGAATAATCAATAACACCATTTTTTAAACTGTATTTATATCTTTGTGTCGAGCTGGATTTTTTGCTGATACTCTCTAGTATTAACCCACTCTCACCCTCATAACCTAAGGGTTTTGTATATCCACTCAAAGCATATACACCATCAAAAAGTCTTCCAAGAGAGGAGCTTTTAGGAGAGTTTATACCACGCTCAAACATTTTATGCAGTGTTTTAATCTCTTGTACTTTAAAAGATTTGATTAATTCACTTTTCATCTGAAGAATCTCTTCTAATGTAAAAGATTCAAAAAGCAATGAAAGAGCAACTCTCCTTGGCTCTTTAATAGCTATATCTGCACCCAAAAGAGCTATCTCTTTAAAATGATAAACTCTAGTATAGTTATGTGTATCTGCAATAAACACTTCACCACCCCAAAGCTCTCCATCATCACCATAACCTGTACCATCAAAACAAAATGCTAAAACTTTTTCCTCCAAAGAGTGCTCTGCCATACAAGAAAGAGCATGTGCATAGTGGTGTTGTAGTTCTATCAACTCTACATTTGTGTGTTTTTTGACATATTTTTTTGCAAAAGATGAAGTTTCATAATTTGGATGTTTATCACAAATTATAACCTCTGGTTCAAAACTATACACCCTCTTTAGTGTCTCTAGTGTCCTTAAAAAATAATCAAGAGAATCTATAGAGTTTAAATCTCCTATATATGGGGACACAACTATGCTGTTATCAAAAGCAAGAGTTAAAGTTACTTTTTGATTTGCACCTAAAGCCAGAATTTTTTTAGAAATTTTGTTTTTTATATGAAAACTTTTTGGTGCATAACCTCTAGCTAGGCGTAATGTAATTTTTTCATATTTAGTATTTAAAACTACACTATCATCACAACCATTTACAATATCTCTATCGTGAGTTAAGATGTGTTGAACAACTAATGGCATTTTTGAGAAAATCTCTTTTTCATCTACTATAATTGGCTCATCACTAAGATTTGCACTTGTTGCTATAATTGGAAAACTTAGCTCATTTAAAAGAAGCTCATGCAAAGGTGTATATGGTAAAAAGACACCAATTTTATCGATATTTGGTGCGATTGATTTAGCTAGAAAATTATTCTCTTTTTTAGAAACTATCACTATTGGTCGCTCTTTTGAGAGGACTAACATCTCATCCTTTTTGTTTAATTTACAAACTTTTTTAATACTTTTTATATCTTTAAACATAACTGCAAATGGTTTTGTTGGTCTGTGTTTAGACTCTCTTAGTGAGTTTACAGCCTCTTCATTTGTGGCATCACAAACTATATGAAAACCACCTACTCCTTTTATGGCTACTCTTTGTCCAGCTTTTATTAAATTACATATTTTTTTAAAAGCTTTTTTTTCATCTCTTTGCTCTTTGCCACTAAGTGCTATATATCTTAATTTTGGTCCACATTCATAACAAGATATGGGTTGCGCATGGTAGCGTCTGTTACTTGGGTCTTCATACTCTTTTTTGCATCTATTGCACATAGAAAAAACGCTCATAGATGTTTTTTCTCTATCGTATGGAAGATTATTGATAATTGAGTATCTTGGTCCACAATTTGTACAATTTATAAACGGATATCTATATCTTGGATTTTTTTTATCTTTCATCTCAGCCAAACACTCATAACATATAGAGATATCTGAACTCATCATAGTAGAGATGACACTATTTTTTGACTCAATGATTTTAAAATTTTGTGAATTTTGAGTTGTTATATACTCTTTTGTAATACTATCTATTCGAGACAAAGGGGGATTTAAACTCTCTAAATCACAAAAAAAACTCTCTAAGTTTTTATCTTTCCCCTCAACTTCAATGTTAACACCATCTCCACTATTGCTTACAAAGCCTCCAAGAGCGTGTTTATTTGCAAGTTGATAGACAAAAGGACGAAAGCCTACTCCTTGCACTATCCCTTTAATTTTTATCTTTATTCTTATACTAGAGATAAGCTCCCCCAATAACTGCATTTTCCTTACCAATTGGATAATTTTTATTTAATAAAGGTGGATTAGTATTTAAATTTCTTTGCATACGAGAAAAGAGAGATTGATTTGAAAAATGTTTACCACAAAGTATTATTTGTGTTGCTTTAGTTTTTGTTTTTAACTCTTGGAGTATCTCATAAAAATAATCCCCAAAACTTTCAAAAATAGAGTAACAAAGAATAGTTGTAGAAACACCAGCTAACTGATATGATATTATGCTTGCAAGAAA
>JAMOMX010000446.1 GCA_027066935.1 Sulfurimonas sp.
CCTAGGTAGAGTAAATCCCTTTAAGTATTTAAGTAATATTCGCGAAGCTCCAATTATGGCGTTTTCAACTGCTTCAAGTGCAGCAACACTACCTGTATCAATGCGTATTGCTGAAGATGTTGGTGGTGTTAGTAAGAAACATGCATCTTTTGTATTACCACTTGGTGCTACTGTATCTATGGATGGAACAGCTGCATATTTAACTATAGCAGTTCTTTATATATCTCATTTAGCTGGAGTTGATTTGAGCTTTATGGATCAAGTTTTACTAGGAATCACTGTTGTTGCACTGAGCGTTGGCGTAGCAGCACTTCCAAGTGCTTCACTTGTTATGATGGTTGTGATTTTAAATCAAATTGGTCTTCCTGTTGAGTATATTGCTTTAATTGTTGCAGTAGATAGAATCTTAGATATGGCTAGGACATCTTTAAATGTGACTTCAGATTTAGTTGTTGTAAAAATTGTAGATCAGATGCAAAAAAAGAGATCAATAACCAGCTAAAACGTAAAGCTTTATCGATTTTAGTGTTATATTTTCCAAATATAGTATTAATAAAGATTACCTTATAGTATCCTGTAATGACTACTTTGTTTTGTTATCTCTTTTTTATACAAGTTATACAGGTATGTATTTTAATCTGTAGGAAGATCTTCAAATGCTTGTCTTTTACTTTCCAACCACTTTTCCATCTCTCCAGGTTGTTCCATAAGCTCCTGCAACTCATATATTATTTTTAAGTGTGCTTCATCTTTTGTTTGAAACATTTCCATACCATGCTGTTTACTTAACTCTGCAACTTCTTCAAAAGTATTTCCTTGAAATATTTTATCACAAGCTCCTCCAAGTTGTCTACATGTCATTGATTTCATAATTTTCCTTTTTTTTAATTTAAATACGCTTTGTTATACCACATTAATTGTTTATACTCACTGCTCCTTTATAGTTTAACGTTTGATGTTAGCTATTTTATAGTTTTCAAATTTTTTATGAAATATTTTTGTCAATTCTTGAAAATTTATATCTACCATTTCATTTTGATTAATCATTAGCGGATATCCAAATTTTTTTAATCTAAAGTTTGCCATATATCTCCAAAATGGATTTAACTTTTTAATATATTCAATATTATTGTGAAAAGATATTGCAATAAAGTTAATATTACCAAGTTTAATCTCTTTTATATTAAAAATATCTTTCCATAAAATAGGATTTGGTACAGATACTAAAGGATTATTGTAAATGAATTTTTTTTCATCAAAATAAAAGGCTTTTTTCTTTTTAAAGATATACTTCCCATAAGAAATTAAAAATGGTAATGAGATAAGTTGTAAATATATTCCACCAAATTTATAAAATTCTACAGAATGCTTAGAATCACCTTCCTTTATAAAAAGGGTCATTAAAAATCCCATCATAAAAAGAAGCAAAATAAAAATAAATCCATAATATATTTTTTTATTAAAATTAACAACTATTTTTTCATTCATGTTCAAAATCCATTTCTATCTAATTAGCTGGTGTTCATCCCGCTACGATTTGTTATAAGTAGTTTTCTTGCACTTATTATTCTGACAAATTCTGCTCCATCATCATTTCTAAATGTATAATCAATAGCAAAGTTTCATTTAGTGATTTACCTAATAATACTCATCAACTTCAAGTGAAACATAACGGTGGCGCGGTGTTCAACTCTGTTTTGTTAGCATTGAGCTTCTTAGCAGTTTTTGTAGTAGTAGCTCTTCTACATTTTGTCTTGAATCAAAGATAGCCATTATGTAAACAGTATCATTATCAACTTTATACATAATTCTCCACGAAGAACTGATAAGCTCTCGGTACATTGTAATACCTTCTTTTTGAAGTTCCGATACAACTCTACCTTTGAGTGGGAAGAAATTGCTTGAGTTAGCTTTCTTTTTTATTTTTTGATAAATCTCTCTTGCAATACTCGGAGAATCTTCTTTGATATAACCAACAATATTTAAGAGATCTTCTTTAGCATTTGAAGTCCATTGAACTCTATATTCTTTACTCATCTATTAGAAGAAGTTCTTCAACGGATTCAAAAACATCTTCTTGTGAATGTAAATTTTCATTTCGAATATCTTCTTCAGCGAATGAAAGAAGTTTCAATATAGAGATAGCATTTCTCATATCTTCATAACTTTTTGGGTCTTGTATAACAGCTTTTGCTTCGCCATTTTGAGTGATAATCATCGGCCTATGTGTTTCGTTAATATGTTTTAGAACATCAGCAGCTCTACTCTTTAAGTAAGTAACAGGTTTTATATCTTCAACAAGTTGCATAAAATCTCCCTCAGTCCTTTTATTGTACCAAATTAAGACTTAATGTGCAAATTGTAATGCTAACGATTATTGTGAGCTATTTCGACCATTTGGGGTCTTTTATACATTGAACATCAGCTTTTTTTGCTTTTTGCAGGGTCATATCATATATGAAACCCGTACAATATCCAATTTTATTTCCAACTTCTGCAAGCTCATTTAATGTTTTGTCTGCAGTCATATTGTTTTCATATGTTTTAAAACAACTTTCTGCAAACAGAGCCATTAATGTAGTACATTCTTCCTCACTTACAGAATAGCATTCTTTATACATTTCTGAGCTACAAGCCAATCTTGGTAGCTCCTCCACAATTTTTTTATGAATATCTATTTTAAAACTTTTATAATCTGCAAACATCAATATGTTTAGAGATAAAAGTAATATGATTTTTTTCAATCTTTATCCTTTAGTTAACGTTTTTTGTGAGCGATAATTTTCCGCATGATAAATTATTGCGTTCGTACTTGTTAGATGTGCTTTGCAGTTGCCACTAATCTTCGTGTTTCATCGCTCAAATCTTTTTCTTCACATTTAACTATTTCTTGATAATTAAATTCCCATTGTTCATCATTTGGGTCTTCATTTTTTGAAATAATTTTGAAAACATTTGTTTCAACCTCAATAGCTTTAATAGGTTTCCAAACAGCAAGACTTTCATTTAATAACAATACAAAAATTGTTTGTTCTTCTTTTTTTATAATATGCTCACTTGTCATCGAATAGAAGCATAAATTTTCGTTAAAAAATTTATTGACTTCCTATGTTTTGTTGTACTTTTTAGTCTAGCAAATCCATACTGTTTTGAATACTCTCATCTATAAATTTAAAAAGCTCATTTTTATCATTAATAGCTTTTAAGTATTCACTTCTATGTTCATTCTCTATAAGAGGTGGAACTATACTATTTTGAATAGCTTGAAAAGCCATTATTAATCGTCCTACTCTTCCATTGCCATCGGCAAATGGATGTACTCTTTCAAACAAGATATGAAACTCTGCAATATCTTCTAAGCTCATAGCACTACTATTAAATCTATAAAGTAGATTTTCTAAATCATTTGAAATTTTATTAGGTGCTGATAGTTTTATATCTACACCTTTTATATATCTTTCATCTAGTCTATATGCTCCAATAGGTTTAGAAACAAATTGAGGTGCTACTTTTAGTGCATCTTCAAACATAATGGCATGTAAATCTTTTATAAAACTACTATCTATAATATTTTCTTTATTGGTAGCCTCACGAACTATTACATCATAAGCTTTTGCAAATCCTAAGATAACAAGTTGTTCATGTAGTGGCTTATCTTTAGCAGTATTTCCATGTTCAAGTAACTCTTTTGTTTCACCAAATGAGAGAGTTGTTCCTTCCATCGCGTTTGAGTGATGGGTAATTGAGATACGCAGTTGTCTGAAAAGTTCTTCTCTTTGTTTTAGTGATAATTTATTTAGTTCTTGCATTTTGTATCCTCATTAGTTGACATTGTATCAAATTAATTTGGAGTTATTAATAAATAAATTAGTGCTAAAACTTTTTTTATTTGAATTTTTTAATAAAAAGCGAGGCTCTATAGTAGAACATCCATTTGGAACAATCAAAAGCACCCCAAGTCGCATTTCTTTCAGGGCAATACTAGGTTGGGATCACTTCCTCGTTAGAACAAAAAAGAAAGTTTTAGGAGAGAACTCTCTTATCATGTTTACCTACAATTTTAAAAGATTACTAAACCTCATAGGGATAGCTCTGTTTAAAAAACTCTGTATAGCTATAAAAGAGAATGATTCAATCCAAATAAGAGAGGAAATAGTAGCTTATATCTTGGTGTTTGGAGTTAATTTAGCTTATCTGTTAGAAATATTTTTATTTTTACAAAATATCCTAAAAAAAATGAGATATTTGAAAATTTGAGTTGAAAATATTGGTTAAATTAAGGGTGATTTGGATTAAGTTCACAGTCTGTACGATTTGTTATGTTTCTATTGTATTTAACGATAGTCTAAATGGTATCATTGTTGAATATTTAAATCCATTCTTAGTATAAAATTCATGTGCTATTGTATTACTTTTATCTGTTAATAATGTAATTCTTTGACATTGTTGCTGTTTGGCAAAGTTAATTGCATTCTGCAATAGTTTGGAGCCAATACCTTCTTTTTGAAACTTTGATGATACAATCATATCTTCCAATATAGCAACTTTTGCTCCCAATGCAGTAGATATTGTATAAAGTAAATTTATTGTAGCAATAATTTTATTAGATTTTTCCACTACTAATATGTGACCTAGTGTTGGATTATTTATTATCATTTTTAATCCATTTTCTTGTTTTTCTTTATTTGGAATAAATTCAATTTCTTGAGAAAAAAGGCTATCTAATAATTTAGATATTTGTGAAATATCACTAACGGTTGCTATTCTGGTTTTCAATTTTTTCCTTTACTGTAATTAAAGTTACTTTTGATACATAACGGTGGCGCGGGTGTTCAACCCTATGTTTTGTTGTATCAATCTTCTCTGGGCTTGTTTTTGTTAAATATTTTTAGGATACTGATTTTATCTTCATATATTTTAAATTGAATAGTATATTTCAAAAATATCATATCTCTAACATTTTGATCATCGGAATAAAAAGATTGTCTACATTTTAAAGGAGAATGGGATAAATTATTAATTTGTTCATCTAAATTTTTGTGAAACTTTTTACTTGCAATGATTTTATCTTTTGCAATATGCTTTAAAATTCTAAGTAGTTGAGTTTTGTATAGTCTGGTTCTAAAGATTTTCATTGGCTTTTAAATCTTTGAAAAAAATCTCCATTTCTTTATCATATTGTTCCTGTGATAATAATTCCATACTACCATTCTCAGAATCTTCTATAATTTGTTCTAAATCTTTTTTTCTTTCATAAAAGTATGGGTCAAATTTTAAGTTTTTGTCTTTGCTAATGGTTATGTTTTCACTATGATTATTAACATAGTTCATAAATGTTTGAACATAGCTGTCTTGAATTTGTACCGCAATGGTTTGCATAATGAACTCCAATAATTAATTTATACATTATTGTATCAAAACTAAAGTGAAATCCACTTTAGTTTTATTAATTATCTAGCTATCCATGTTGTTATG
>JAMOMX010000447.1 GCA_027066935.1 Sulfurimonas sp.
TGTTTACAAATCTCTCTAACTCTCTGGTATACTTAATCCGTTTGTACTTCTCAAGTTGCTTTTGTGTGTACAATTTTATGCCTCTATTGTTTGTTTAATCTCAAAATAGGTATACTTTATTTTCAAAAGGAAAAAAATGGTTTACTTTAAAAAAATATTACTTATACTATCAATCGCTGTTATATTTGTAGGTTGTGGCTCTAGCTCAACAACTGAAAAGATTTTACAAGATGAAAATGCGTCTTCTAGTGACAAACAGACCGATAAACCACTACAAACTCCACTGGGTGAAGAACAGATATTTTCTGAAGTATATCTTGAAATGCCTAAAAGTGACCCATGTGAAGATGGTGAGTTTTATAGGTTAAAGACAAAAGAGTGTTTAGTTATTAAGAATCCTTCATCAGGCTTTGAAGGGTGGGGCTTTCAAGGTTTTGTTTCTGCTGAAAACAACTATACAATATCTACTCTTACAGAGAGAGAGCTTAAAGATGTGATTGCAAATCTTCCAGCAGAGGGTGGTAGAATTATCATTCCTGAGGGGATTATTGAAATAGTTGACGGTATCACAATTCCGAGTAATGTTATCTTAGAAGGAGCTGGAGCGGGTAAAACAATTTTGAGTAACAGAAGTAGCGATGCTAGTAAATTTACATCGGTAGTAGAGCTTGATGGCGAAAATATTATTATAAGAGGGATGACTATTGAAGGAAATGGTGAATCTTTAAATGGAATTGATGGTCATAAATCTGGGCGTAATGTGTTGATTGAATTTATCGAAGCTAGAAATTTTAAGTTAGATCAGGGATCTGGAATTTCCTTTTCAAGGAAGTATCCGTTGTACAATTCAAAAATTACTATTAGATACAACAATCTTTATAATGGACTTCACGGAATAGGTGTAAAAATTCGTACAGGTGCAAGGATGCTTATTTACTCAAATCAGGCATTTAATAACACAAATTATGGTATTGATATAAGTACTACTCAATATGTTGAAGTTGCAGGAAATTATTTGCATAACAATGAGGAAGGAGGTGCAAAATCACCTCATTCAAATGCGATTATTTATCACCGTAATGATATTAATTTTAATAAAGTTGCAGGTATAGCTTATATGGGACGGAGTGATTCTGCTACTATAACTTTAGAAGAAAATAATCTCTCAAATAATGAAGGACTAGCGTTTAATGCGTCGTCGGCATATTTTTATAAATTAACTCTTAAAAACAATATTGTCACAAATAGTATTGACCAAAATGGTTATACTATCGGTGCATATGGAGTAAGACTTATTTGGGTATCTGGTGATCATGGAAATATTTGGTACAATAAAGCTGCAGGGTATAGAGTAGTTAATGCTGATGAGGTAGAATAACTCATTTTTAAAATAATATTTTCTTTTTTAACTCTACTGGTATTAATAGGTTGTGGTTCTTCAGGTAGTTTAATCTCTAAATATCTTGAATTGCCTGAAAGTGTTCCATGTAATGACGGACAATTTTACCGCCTAAAAACAAAAGAGTGCTTACCTCTTAAAAACCCTTCTTGGGGATTTGCAGGATTTGATTTTCCTAGTGAAAATATCTATACTTTACAAAACTGCACAGAAGAAGAGTTAAAAACCACTATCGATAATCTGCCACAAGAGGGCGGGAAAATAATCATGCCTGAATGTACGATAACTACAAAAAATGGCATTGTTCTACCAAGTAATGTAATTTTAGAAGGAGCTGGAATTGGTAAAACAATTTTAAGTAATACTGGCGATTCTGCGGTGAGTCTTCACGGAGAAAATATAATCGTAAGGAATTTTACAGTTGAGGGAAATAGTGCATCTTTAAATGGTATAAATGGTTATAGAACAAAAGGAAATATTCTTGTAGAGTTTATCGAAGCTAAAAATTTCAAACCTGATCAAGGTTCTGGTATATCATTTTTAACAGTAAACACTTTGGAAAACTCAAGAGTAACTATCAGGTATTGTGATACTTCTAACTCTTTGCATGGGATAGCAGTCAAAGTTCATACCTCTGCAAAGATGTTGATTTATTCAAATCAAGCCTATGACAATAAAAATTATGGCATCGATATGAGTACAAGTTCGGATATAGAAGTAGCAGGAAACTATATTCATGATAACTTTGTTGCGGGTGCAAAATCACCATTGGCAGACAATATAATTTACCATCATAATAATATTAATTTTAATGGTAAAACACCAACAAAGCAAGATAACGCTGGATTAGTCTATATGGGAACTAACAAAAATGCAACAATTATCGTTGAAGATAATGATATCTCATTTAACGGAGGAAAAGCATTTGAGTGTTGGGATGCAGAGTTTCACCGTCTAATTCTCAAAAACAATATCGTTACAGGAAGCACAGATTCAAATGGATATAGCATCGGTATTGTTGGTGTGGATATTGTTGAAGTTTACGGTGACCATGGGAAGATTTGGGATGAGAAAAATGGAAATGTAATTCGGTATTAAAGACCTTACTCACCTGAGTTATTCATAAATAATAAGTTAATATATAAAATTAAGAATAAAATTGTATTATATATTTTATAACTAATTAATATTAAAAGGAATATATTAATGATCCTTGTTGATAATCGTTTTACTATTTTATTATTAAAACGAAAAGATGATGAAGAATTTCTTCAAGTTCTTGCTAGAATCTTCTTTTTCTTTTTTATTTTAGCTATTGTCATAATTTTTAATAAACGCTATTTATATGATACAACGATACAAATAGTAGTACTTCTGTTTATGCTATTTATCATCATACATGCTATTTGGGTTATTAAAAAGCCAGGTGAGTTTTTTTATCGTAGACTGTTTGCTATGGTTTCAGATATCGGACTTATTAGTTATTTTACCTATCTTGTTGGCATGCAAGCAATAATGTTTTATCCTGTGCTTATCTGGACCATTATGGCAACAGGGCTTCGATATGGAGCAAAATATTTTTATACTGCGCTATTGACAGGACTTATATTGTACTCGATAGCTCTTCATACAAGTCCCTTCTGGTCACAACACTATGAGATGCGTATTTCCTTGATAGCTGGACTTATGGTTATGGTTATTTCAAACCGTAAAATACTTAAACACTTTTCACTACTTCGTGATAACTTTGATCAAAAGTTAAAGGCACAAGTAGGTGCATTAATCAAAGAGTATCATTACGACTTGCTTACAGGTCTACAAAACAGGATTGCATTGGAAAAAGCACTCAAACATGAGACTTTTACAGGATTGATAGTAGTTGATATTGATGGGTTTAGACACTTAAATGAACTTTATGGCATGCACACTGGTAATCAAGTTTTAAAAAGTTTTGCTGATTCTTTAGAGAAGTTTACAAAAAAGAGACAGTTTAGTCTCTATAGAATATATGGTGATGTATTTGCTCTTCGTGCTAAATTAGATTATACTGATATTGACTATTTTGAAACAATTATAGAGGAGCTTTATTCTTATATAGAAAATCTATTACCAATTTATAAAAATGTCAATGATTTTATTAAACTTGATGTTACAATGGGTATCTCTTTAGAAGAAGAGGATACTTTAAACAAGGCTGAAATAGCACTCTCTTTCGCCAAGAATAATGCCAGAAAATATATTGCATATAGTAAAATGATGGATTCTAGTAAAAGTATTTCTGAACTATTGCAAAGAAAGCAAGAGATTAAAAGTGCAATCAATTCAGATAATATCGTACCAGTTTTTCAATCTATTGTAAATCGCACACAAGAAGTTTCAAAATACGAAGCCCTGATGCGAATACGAAAAGTATCACAGGAAAAAAAAGAGGAGTTTGTCTCGCCTTACTTTTTTCTTGATGCAGCTATAAAAACAAAACAGTATGAAACTTTAACATTGATTATGATTGAAAAAAGTTTTGAACTGATGAATAAGCTAAACCAACCCTTCTCACTCAACCTCTCCTTTAACGATATACTAAATGAAAAAGTTATTGCCGCGATGAAATTCAATATCGAAAAATATAAAACAGGCAAGCAGCTTACCATAGAGATTTTGGAGAGTGAAAATATAGAAGATTATATTGTTATTAAAAACTTTATTACAGAATTTAAAAAGATGGGTGTAAAAATTGCTATCGATGACTTTGGAAGCGGTTTTTCAAACTTTACCCATTTGCTTGAACTAGAACCAGATTTTCTAAAAATTGATGGTTCACTTATCAAAAATATCGATAATGATAAACGAGCATATGCCTTTGTTAAATCCATAGTTGGGCTAGCAAAAGAGCTAAAAATTCAAACTATAGCAGAGTTTGTTAGTACAAAAGAGATTTTTGATGTTACTCATGCTCTTGGGATTGATTTTTTTCAGGGATACTACTTTAGCACTCCTTTACAAGTACAATATATTCCTCAAAATTAAGAGTAAAAAGTTTTAGTAGTTGAATGATTTTTGTAGCCATTTTTAGCGTATAACCCACTCTAATTCTTATTTTGGTTAAAAATATTCAATATTACAATTAAGTTATTATTGGTATGAATTTCATAAACAATTGTATATCCCTTAAATATCATGTCTCTAGTATTTTCATCTTCAAAATAAAATGATTTCCTATATTTATATGGAAAATTTGATAAGTTTTTGATTTGTTTAAAAAGTTCTTTCTTAAAAATTTTTGAAGTAGTTATCTTATCTTTTGCAATATGTTCCAAAATGATTTGAAAATTTCGTTTAAATTTATTATCAAGCTCAATTTGCATATTTTATTTCAAGTTCTTTTTCAAAGCTTTCCATTTCAAGTTTAAAATCTTCAAAACTTGTTGTTTTAGATTTCCCACTTTTGATATCATCTCTAATTTGTTGTAACTCTTTTTGTCTTTCATAAAAATATGGGTCAAGTTCTAGGTTTTTATCTTTAGTAACTTGGATGCTATCTTTAAATTGTTCAAGAACAGTCATGACTTCTGATACTAAATCATCTTTAACTTTTATTGTTAGTGTTTGCATAATTGTCTCCAATGTTTTTATCTTAAATAATTATACCAAGTTTTTTATGTTTTTTTTGTTTCTCAACAAAAGATTATCAGAGTTTACTTGATTAGAGAAGCTATCATTGAATTTAGCAAGAGATAGAGTTAATGATAGTCCCCTAAAGCTCTTTAAATCTCACTCCACGACACCTAAACAATAATTTTCTCAAAGGAACTCCTCAACAGTCTAAGCAACAAGGAGAACTCCTTTTTCTTTATTGTGGAATTGACTAATACGTTTTTTAGCCACTCTAAACCATATTTGAAAAGACTCTTGATTGGATAATTCTCTTTTTTTATATGCGATAGGTTTTCTATCAGCCCTGTAATCACCAGCAATAATAGACCAAACAAAACTGATAGAAAGAAAAGCCATTAGTTTTTCAATTTTTCCTTCTTCACTGATTTTACTCTCTTCAAAATTGAAACCTTTGGATTTTA
>JAMOMX010000448.1 GCA_027066935.1 Sulfurimonas sp.
AACTAACTCAAAAATATCTTGCTCTTTTATAAGAGAGTTAAGTTTTATACGACGAACTTTTTTATTTTTATTTGGATGGATAATACTTTGAAGTACATCATCTACAATATAAAAAGCTCTTGAAATTCCACCAAAAGGGTTTAACATCTCCTCATAGTCTATAATGTTTTCTTCTATTAAGCGTGAACCATCTTCTAAAAGTGATCTATTTTTAATTCTATCATATTCATCTATTGATATTAAATCTATTAGAGTGTTCATCTCTCTTAAAGAGGCATCTGTTGCACTGTACTCCTCTCTTAGAAGAGCTATAAATACAACTTGTTCTAAATCTTGCATCTTTTTTTGTTTAAAAAATTTATCTAATACCAACTTTTCTTCTGTTTGCTCTACTCTCTCTTGTATCCTTTTTTCAAGAAGCTTAAGTTTGTTTTGAATTCTATCAATCCCTAAAGAGTGTTCATGTACATTTTGACGAATTAAACTCATTTTTTGATATAACTCTATTCGAAAAAATTGATCTTGAAGGTATCCTAGGTGATCTGTATATGGTTTGATATCTGGTAAATCTACATCAATTTTTACATCTTGCATTAACTTTAAAAATGATGGTGCCAACCCTATAGAGGTATTTAAAAGCTCTAATGGCGTGACTTCTGAAATTTTAATAGGGGTAAAACTTTGTTGATGAAGCCAACCTAACTCTAGTAAGTTTTTAAGCTCGCTTAAGTGTTCTAAATATTCATACTTTTCACTTGGAAACAACTCTTGAAGAAGATCTAATACTAAAAGATCCTCTTGCCCTTGCATATATTTAAGTGTAAGGTGCTGAAGTACTTTAGCTTCAGTATTGCTACACTCTAATTGTTCAAATATTGGAGATTTTGAAACATCTTTAATATCTAAAAATTTTACTAATGTTTTCAATTTTATCCTTAAAATTTATACCCTACACCAACAGAAACAATCAATACATCAGAGTTTGAAAATTCCCCAACTAAAGAATCATTATCTACTTTTCTATCATCACGCATAGAATAAAGTGCAGCTATTCCTATATCTAAAGAACTATCAATTGCATATCTAGCACCTAAAGATATAGAGACACTATCAGAATCTGGAAGGTCAAAACTAACTGTTTTATTTGGAATTGGTGATTCATCAAAAACTATACCAGCCATAATTGTTGTATCTCCTAATGGTTGCGTTAAACCAAAGCGAAATGCATTTGTATCATCCCAGTCTTTTGTTGCTGGATCATCAAAATATGGAGTCAATCCTCCTATGCTCGTGCTATAATCAAAATCTAACTCTTCATAAGCTGACCAGTAAATTCTTTCATATACAAACTCTACAGTTGTGTTAGTTGCAAATGTATACGCAACAGCCAAATTAAGTGTTGCTGGCAATGGTATAGAGACACTTGCGTCTCCGTTATATGCTAATGTTGTACCTGAATGTAATTTTGCATCACCCTCAACAGTTAAATCAATTTCAGAGCGATATGTTAATCCAATATCAAGTTCTGATGTAGGTTTATAAGAGATAGCCAAATTGTAACCAAAATCTATAGAGTCGCCCTCCATATCCCGAGATACCGCTCCTGAACTTTTAACTATACCTGAACTATGTACCATTCTAACACCAAAAGCAACAGCAAGATTGTTATTTACTGGATACGCAATACTTGGATTTATCTCAACTGTTTCAAGTGTAAATTCTTTAGCAATTGCTTTTGCTGGTTGATCTTCCCACCTCTTAGAGAGTCCACCAGGAACTACTAGACTAAATCCAATTCTTGCATCACCAATTTTTGAAGATACATAATGAAAAGAGGGGACAAGAAAATTTTCTGATTCTGAATCTATATTATGTGTAGTTGTATTACCTAAAACATCTGTATAGGTACCATCATAATTTACTGCTTCTAAACCAATATAGGTCAAAGCAGCATCTATAGAGTTTTCATCTTTCATAAAAACCATATTTGCAGGGTTATAATAAGCTGCATCCGCTCCAATAGAGTGTGCGACATTCGCTGAACTAAGAGCTACTGCATTTAAAGATAGTTCTGGAATTTTATACCCACCTGCCATTAAAACTGAACTTGCTATTACTGATGCTAATATTATCTTTTTCATATCATTTTTCCCTCTTAAATTTTAATCACTAATATTACAAAATAAATACTTAACTTATACTTGAAATGAATAAAGTAGCTCTATCTCTTGTTTCCAAATAGAATCGTCAATAGTTTCTAAAATAAGGGGAATATTATCCATCCTATCATCGTTCATAATATACTTAAAAGCATCAAGCCCAATCTCCCCCTCACCAAGTGAGTGGTGTCTATCTTTTTTAGAACCAAGTGGTGGTTTAGAGTCATTTATATGCATACCCATTAGGTATTCAAAACCTACAATATCACTAAAAGAATCCCAAGTTTTATCATAAGTTTCACGAGTCCTTATATCATACCCTGCTACAAACATATGACAGGTATCTATACATACCCCTACACGACTTTTATCTTCTACTTTGTCTATAATTTGTGCTAGTTGCTCAAACTTATAACCTAGGTTACTGCCCTGCCCTGCTGTATTTTCTATAACAGCTTTAACACCACTTGTTTTATCAAGAGCTATATTTATTGACTCAGATATTTTTTCTATACACTCATCTTCACTTATCTCTCTTAGATGGCTTCCTGGATGAAAGTTTAATCTATCTAATCCTAATTGTCCACAACGCTCTAACTCATCTATAAATGCCATACGACTTTTAATAAGTTTTTGCTCATCAGGATGACCTAAATTTATCAAGTACGAATCGTGTGGCAGGATATGACAAGGCAAAATCCCACTCTCATCAAGTGCTTTTTTAAATTTATCTATAGTTAAAGTATCAAGTGGCTTTGCTTCCCATCTTTTTTGATTTTTTGTAAAAAGTGCAAAAGCACGAGCACCAATTTTTTGTGCATTTGCAACTGCATTAAAAACACCACCACTCGCACTTACATGTGCGCCTACAAATTTTTTACTACTCATCTCTGTCTCCTTCATCAAAGAAGTGAATTCCTTGATAAACTCCTATCACTAAAGCTATGCCTACTGGCAAGATATTTTTCATTATTTTATCTCCTTGATTTTAAATATTATATTGTTTTTTTTGTCTTTAAAATATATGACATCTTTATTTACTTTATATGTTATTTCTACATACTGTGTTTCAATTTTTTGAATAAATCCATCATCTGTTTTTTTGATATTTTTACCATTATATATAGGGTTACCCAATAATATATGTTGGAGTAAATCATTTGGGTATGAAGAATGAAGATATTCTCCGTTAAAACTACCTTTACTCATACAACCCTCATCCACACATATGAGATGATTTATTGCTATTTTTTTAATACTTTTACCAGCCAAAAAAAGTTCTAACTCTATGCTCTTATTAGTATTTCTAACATATCCCAAGTCAGCAAACTTAATTTTTGGCGACTTTATAATGATGATTTTACTTTTTGTATACTCATAATCTTTAACACTACAAGCGCTAAAAAATATGATAAAAATTATTAGTACATATTTCATAAGTGTAATTATAACCACTATTTACTTGGCAATTTGTAAGATTTTTTTAAATTATCTTTTTAATCTTTTATCAATCTCTGGTGCTACAAAATGATTAAAAATTGATTTATTTATAGGTTTTTTTATAAATCTCTGTACACCAATTGACTTCATTTTTTTAATTCCAGCCTTATCTTCATCACCACTAATAACAAATATTGAACTTGCTAAAGCAGAGTTATATTCTAAAACTTTTTTAACAAATTCATAACCATCCATTTTAGGCATATGCACATCTGTAAAGATAATATCTGCACCATTTTCATCTATATATTTTATCGCCTCTATACCATTCTCAAAAGGGTAAATATCGTTATCTTCAACACCCAACTCTTCTAAATATGCCTCTATTATCATTCGTACAGTTAAGCTGTCATCTAATATTATTATTTTCATTAATATCTTTTTTAAGAGATAACTTTTTTTATCTCTTTTTAAAATTTTACTATTGACGAGATTATATCAAGATATTTTTAATTTTTACCTTCTATCTATTTTTAGAACACGGCTGTTTTCATACTAACAAGTTTTTCTGTTTCGTCACCCTGAACTTGCACCACAAGGGCATGATAATTCAGGGTCTAGTTTTACTGCATTCTATATTAGATTTCCAATCAGACTGAACTAATAAGTTTAGTCTGAAACAGCCGTGCCATTTGATATAATCCTATTGCTTAGTAAGTGCTTAGATGTTAAGCTTTAACCTACTTTCAAATCCCCATTTGATATAATTACAGAGAAAAAGCCACACTAAAAGATTGGGCTTTAACCTACTTTCAAATCCCCATTTGATATAATTAGTGTGATTATTGCTTTTTCCTCTGTTGTGCTTTAACCTACTTTCAAATCCCCATTTGATATAATCCATCTCATGTACCTGATGGTTTGATTTGGCTTTAACCTACTTTCAAATCCCCATTTGATATAATGAAGAAATATATCTCTCTCACCTCTTTGTGGCTTTAACCTACTTTCAAATCCCCATTTGATATAATACTAGGACTTACTTAAAAGATAGTATAGGCGCTTTAACCTACTTTCAAATCCCCATTTGATATAATTACCTCTTGTGCTTTAGTGCTACTATTGCGCTTTAACCTACTTTCAAATCCCCATTTGATATAATAGAGTTTGAGGTGATAGCTAAATCAGTGCGGCTTTAACCTACTTTCAAATCCCCATTTGATATAATGCTACAGCTAAAACTTTCATACCAACACCTGCTTTAACCTACTTTCAAATCCCCATTTGATATAATGATGCGATCGATGGAAGTGCAACTGTCTTGGCTTTAACCTACTTTCAAATCCCCATTTGATATAATTTAGAAGCTCAAGTAGCTACGCCAGCGGTAGCTTTAACCTACTTTCAAATCCCCATTTGATATAATATGAGATTATTCATAAATTGGCGGAGATAGCTTTAACCTACTTTCAAATCCCCATTTGATATAATCATTGGAACTCTCAAAATCGCAAGATATAGCTTTAACCTACTTTCAAATCCCCATTTGATATAATATTCCACCCATCTCATCATTAAAACGCTCAGCTTTAACCTACTTTCAAATCCCCATTTGATATAATTGGACTGATATAGATCTAGATAATATGGTTGCTTTAACCTACTTTCAAATCCCCATTTGATATAATGTCTCATACCAGTATAAAATGAAACTGCTAGCTTTAACCTACTTTCAAATCCCCATTTGATATAATTGGAGATGGTATTAGTAAACCACTTGGTTAGCTTTAACCTACTTTCAAATCCCCATTTGATATAATATTACAAAAACAACCACCAAAAAGTTTTAAGCTTTAACCTACTTTCAAATCC
>JAMOMX010000449.1 GCA_027066935.1 Sulfurimonas sp.
GCTTTAAAAAGGAATTATTTAGAATAAATTTTGAAAGTTTTTTTACAAGATTGATGGCTGGAATTTTAAACAAATATTTGATGGTCTTTATTTATATTTGGGGCTGAGTTGTTACAAAAAACTAATGAAAAATTAAGTTTTGATAGTACAAAAATTGAAGATAATTTTGACCCATCAACTTCAGAAAAACAATTTGATGAAAGTTCATTTACAACACAGCTTGAAGATAAACTAAATGAACTCCAAACCAGCACTACTGAAAAAATTGACACTGTTTGGGATGATATCCAAACAGATGTATCTAATATGGTATTTATTGAGGTTGGCACTTGCCAACAGATACCTTTAATTACGAAAACTATCCTTGGTAAACCTATATCTATTTCTTTTCAGTCTTTTTTTGATGAGTCTGGTGTTCTTACTCTTTTAAGGTCTATAATCATTTTCATCTTTACTTTAAGTGGTTTATTATATGTATATAGGGCTATGTGATGGAAGAGTTTTTTAACGAAATACTCATAGTTATTGGTTCTATAATTTTAGGTATATTATTTTATTTATTTGCTCCAGTTTTTACAGCTTATGCAATTTCAAGATTTCTTGTTAAGCTTGTAACACTTGCTATAGTTATGTATTTTAGTTATAAAATAATAACTTTTTTAACTTCTAAACTTGTAAATATTTTCCCCAATAATGATTTAATTCAAAGTATGTTTTGTCAACTTGGAATATTAGAAGGTTTAAATATTTTTTTTACAATTGTTACTATTTTGTATCTTTACAAAATGATAATAAAAGTTCTCATATCATCATGATATCTTTTATAACAGGAGTCCCTGGCTCAGGAAAAACTTATTTCGCAGTAAATGAAATACATAAATATCTAGTAAAACCAAATTACACTTTTTTTCAAAAACAGTTAAAAAAACTAAATCTTATTAAAAGTGAATTTGGTAAATATGATATTGTATACACAAATATAAATGAGTTTAGATTTGACTTAATGCAAAGCAAATCTAAAGAGTTAATCTTTTTCAATAAATCTAATGAAAAAGATAATGAAATATGTTTTTTTGATAAATTAGTAATACTTCATAATCTCTATCTATCAAATGTAACTGATAAAGAACTGATAGAAAAAGCAAAAGAGCTAAATCTATACAAAGCTCTCATAGTTGTTGATGAAGCTCATAGTTATTTTGATAAACAAAATGATACTTTAATCTGGTGGTTAACATATCATCGACATCTTTATCAAGAGCTTATATTTATAACTCAAAATCTCTCTCTTGTAAACTCTAAATATAAAATAATTTGTGAAGTTTTCATTAGAGCTCACTCATCTTCATTGAAACTAAATAAGTCAATTTTTCCCTACAGTATTTTTATGGATAGCAGAATGAGCCAAAAATCAAAAGTTGGTAAAAAAAAACTAAAATTCAATAAAGATGTTTTTACTCTATATCATTCAGGAGATGAAACAAAAGCAGATAATGTAATTTTAAAATTTTTAATATATGCTTTTATAGCATTTTTAATTTTTGTTTTAGGATTATACTTTTTTACAAATAGTAAAATTCCTAATGAACCTCCCAAAACACAAAAACAAAATATGTCACCAAGAGTTGACAATTCTTCAAACATACCAAGAGCTGAAAAGAAAAGTATCCCTGATTTCAATATCAATGATTTTTCATACATATCTATTAGATGCCTTAGTGGTATGTGCAACTACAACAAACAAAACATCCCTGAAACTGTAATCAAATTCGCTATTCAAAAAACAAACTCAAAGATATTGGAAGTAAAAAACAACACAAAGTTAAAAATAAAATATTTACATTGTTTTGTAAATGAAAGTTTTAAAAATCAATTTAATCGGAGTTCACCAGATGAAAAAAATAATAATAGTCCTCTTGACTTTTTCAATCGTTAACCTTTATGCTAACAATACATACAAAAACATAACTCTTTTAGACTATGCAGAGCTTGTTAGTCATACAAATAATGTAGAAATATTTGTAAATGAAGATTTAGCAAATAAAAATATATCTTTCTTCATTCAAAAAGATATATCTCCAAGAGTACTTTTAGAAGCTTTTGGATTTGCACTTGAAAACAAAGATATGAAACTAGAAAAAAAAGGAGATATATATTATGTCAACAAAGCAAAAGAAAAGAACAAAACTTTACAATTCACAACGACAAATCAGAAGAGCTTTGAAAATTTTCAGACTTCTCTACCGTTTACAAAAACATCTCAAGATTTAGATTTTCAATTAAAAGACAATAACTACACAAGAGAGCTTGTCAAAAGAAAAAGTTATTACTATGATTTACAAAATCTAAATTACAAAGATATTGATAAAATGTTAAAGCTTCATAAAAACATCTTATTTACATATCTACCAGATACAAACTCAATTGTCTATTTTGCTACAGATGATGAAAAAACACATATAGAAAGTTTGATAAAGAAGTATGATGTAAAAAAACTACAAACTACAATCAGACTAACAATTTTTACAACTAGATTTGACAAATTAAATGAAGCAGGAAGTAATTTAAAAAATATCGGTTTTGATATGAGTAACTTTTTAAAGCTCTTTGGCTCTTTTGGTTCTCTAAGAATTGCCAGCTCTGCTGAAAATAAAGCTAATTTGTATGGAACTATAAAGTTTTTAGAAGAACACGGGATAACAGAGATAAATCAATCTCCTACACTTTTATTAAGAAATGGTGAAAAAGTAATTTTTAATAGTGTCAAAAATATTCCTTACCTTATTCAAAAAAAAGAAGTTAAAGACAATCAAAGTTCAATTCAAGACACTTACGAATATAAAGATATCGGTTTAAAAATTTCAATGCTACCAAGAATATTTGATGATAAAACATTGGTTGATTTTCATCTTTTCATAGAAGATATTTTAAGCAACGATATCACTCCAATTACATCAAAAATAGAGTTAAAAAATACATTCTCTATCAACAAAAATGAAGTTATATTGTTAAGTGGTTTAAATCGTTCTAGTAGCACTATAAATAAAAATAAAATACCTTTGCTTGGTGACATACCTTACATTGGTAGATTGTTTAAATATGATGGTTCTAGTAGCTCAAATGAGGTTACTTCAATCATCATTGAAACTTTAGAGTAGAAAAGGAAATGATTTTTAATGATATTTTTGTGAGGCACGAACAAAAATATCATTAAAAATTGTTTGCTCTTGGCTATTTATAAAAAGTTTGCAGACACATTAAAAAAAATAGGAGTTTTAAAGATGTACGGATTATCAAAAGAAGATAGAGAAGCAAGTTGGAAAAAAATTAATGATACGAGATTTTTTCTTGATAATCATTTTTGTGATATTGGTGGAAAAACCTTTGCATATAGCCAGTTTTTCAAAAATAGTTTTATAAACTCTGATAGATATGTATCTGAACTCCAAAATAGAGCTTGGTCGCTATATCACTATGCACAACTTAGAAATTTAACAAATGTTTTTGTGACTCTAACACTTCCAAGTGAATATCATAGATACAAAACAGCAAAAAATGGTAAACTTGTTAAAAATCCAAAATTCATTGATGATGAGTTTCATACTCCAAAACAAGCATCTAAAGAACTATCAAAACTAATGAGAAAAATCGTAAATGATAGGTCATATAGCAAGATACCAAGTGAAAACAGATTGTATTTTAGAGTTACAGAACCTCATAAAAACGGCACTCCGCACATACATATAAGTTTTTTTATGCCTGATGAAAATGTTGAGAATTTTGTAGAAATGATAAATAGAAAGTTTCCTAAACCGCAATCAAAAGTTGAAACAGATGTAAAGAGTCCCGTTAACTATCTAATGAAGTATATTTTAAAAACTCTTGACGATTTAAGAGGAAACAATCAAAACATAACTGATCTATCTCTTTGGTATGTCCTCCACGGCATAAATCGTTTTTACACTTCCAGAACTTTAATAAGTTTAGATATCTACCGTGTTTTGGGAGGTCGCTACAATTTGCTGGAGCTTACAACAATGTATAAAAATAAAGAATTAACTGTTTATTATGATGGAGAAACTAATAAAATTGTAGAAATTCTCGATAGTTTTGGAAGAATATATAATAGAAAACCTATAAATTTAAGTATCAATAGTGGCTATGAAAGTATGAAAGTTGAATTAAAACCTATTTTAAAATCAAAAGAAGAAATAAGCTGCTATAAAATCCCTTGTATTATTGATGATGTTGATTACACACTAAATTTAGATACAAATGAACTGATAAAAGATATTGTAACCCCTGCTTATATGGGGGATTTAAAGCTATATGACTATTTTAACTCTCTTGATGTTGAGGATGATGAAATAACACTTTTACACTATGGCATAACCCAAAATGAGATGATAAGCCGTGGTTTCATAACTGATATAGATATTCAACCACTTGATGATTTTAATTGTAATTTTGATTATTATGCTGATATCAGATATTAGGAGATTCAAATGCAATTAGTCTTATCTCTTTGTACTGGTTTTGGTCTACTTGATATGTCTTTTCGTGAAGCTGGTTTTTGTGTTGTTTCAGCAGGTGATTTAATAACTGGTCAAGATATTCGTGACTTTACAGGTGTTAAAAATAAATTTGATGGCATTATAAGCGGTCCTCCATGTCAAGATTTTTCTTCAGCAAATCGTGACCGCCCTGTATTAAAAAATAGTTATGGTCTTGAAATGTTGAATGAATGCAAAAGAGTTATTTTGGAATGTGACTCCACTTGGGCATTAATTGAAAATGTTCGCTCTGTTCCTAATCTTTTAATTGACGGTTATAATCATCAAAGAATAGACATTAATCAATCTTGGTATGATAATGTTAATAGACTTAGACATATACAGTTCTATCATAAACAAGGTAAAACACTTCAAATTAATCGTAATGTGACTTTGCAGCATGATAAATTATATAATTGTGCCCTTGCTTCTGATTCCCGTTCTTTTTCAGAGCTTAAAAGATTACAAGGTTTACCAGATGATTTTGATTTACCATCTTTTAATGTTGCTGGTAAAAAAAGAGCTGTTGGAAACGGTTTTCCTCTTTCTGTTGGTAGAGTTTTAGCAAAAGCTGTGACTGCCCTGGATAAAAATTCTGTGACTTACCAGGGTAAAATTTGTTTATGTGGTTGTGGTCGTAATGTGACTAAGCAGCGTGCAAAATATTATGATTATTCTTGTAGAAAAAGAGCTGAACGAAAAAGAAAAAAAAATCAACAGCTCGATATAATAGATTATTTTAGTCTGAAAGCTGTGACAGATCAATATGAATAAAAATACTCAAAGACATCAGTGTTCTTCTTGTAATAGAAAAATTTATGAGGTAAAAATGTATAGATATTATTATCCACTTTTAAAAAGAACTGCTTGGCATTGTGAAGAATGTGTAAATT
>JAMOMX010000450.1 GCA_027066935.1 Sulfurimonas sp.
GCTTTGAACTCTGCACCGTATGTTTTTCTTTTTGTACTCATTTTTTATCCCTTCTTTTCTATTTATATTTTAACATTTTGGAATATAAATACTGGTTTTATTGGTTTGACTTTTGGGGTGCATTATATATCTAGCACAAAAGGAGTCTTTGCAGGAGCTGCTAGAATCCATAACTCATACACCTACGATAACAGAGGAAATGTAAAAACAAAAACAGACGCAATGATAGGTTATCATAACAATGCCATAACAGGACTCACAGAGAGTTACACCTACGATAATCTAAACAGGATTATAGATGTACAAGTAGATGCAGATGAGTTAAACAATAATGACAAACTAAGATACTACCAATACAACTCCATAGGAAACCTAATAAATAAAAATGGACTAACTCTAAACTACAACAACCAAAGACCCCATGCCCTAAGTAGCACAAGCGACGGCAGAGTATACACCTACGATGCAAATGGAAATATGCTAAGTGACACAAAAAGAGCTATAACCTACAACCCATCAAATAAACCAATATCCATAACAGAAAATGGAAAAACAACAACATTTGCATATAACAGTAGTGGAAACAGATACAAAAAAACATTTAACAACGGCTTTGGAAAAACACACTATATAGGAAAACTATACGAAAAAACAAACCCAACAAACAATGCAAACTATATAGATAAAAACTTCATCTACTTTGGAGGTAAACTCATAAAGATAAAAGAGAGAAGCTACAGTGGTATAATGGAACCAACAACCACTAAAGATAGTTTCATACACCAAGATAATCTAGGAAATGTTATAGCTATAACAGACGCAGATGGAAAGATTATAAATAGAAGAAGTTATACACCATTTGGGGAGATAAGATATCTTCTGTATAAAGAGGCAGTCCAAAAAGGTCAAAACTTATCAACTATAGATGCATTGAAGTTTAGCACAACAAACAGAAGCTTTACAGGTCATGAGTCTATAGAGGGGAGTGATTTAATTCATATGAATGGTAGAGTTTATGATCCTACTGTTGGTAGGTTTTTAAGTGCTGATCCATATTTGCAAGCTCCTTATAACTCTCAAAGTTATAACAGATATACATATGTTATGAATAATCCTTTAAACCTTGTAGATCCTAGTGGATACTTTTGGGGAATAGGAAGCTGGTTTAAAAGAAAAGGGAAATCTCTTGTAAATCATGTAAAAGATAATGCCTGGGAATATTTTAAATGGGGAGGCATAGGAGGCAATCCATTTGTTCAAAATACAGTAGCTAGAAATAAAACAGTACAAGTAGTTGGGTCATTGATAGCAGCATCTATTGTAGGTCCTTTGGGTTCTGCTGGTTGGGCTGCATATGTAACAGATGCAGCAGGTGGATCAACAAGTGATATTATCAAAAATGGAGCTATTGCTGGTGCTAGTTCTTGGGTGGCTGCTGAAGTGTCAAATGGAATAGGAGATGGTTTTGGACATAATCTAAGTTATTTTACAGCTAAAAGCGGAAGTCAATATGCAATGGCAACACTTAAATCAATAGCTCATGGGTTAAGTCAAGCTGGTATTCAAAAGATAAGAACTGGTACAGGTAAAGGAGCATTTTTAAGTGGTTTTATAGCTAGTGGTTTTAGTGTTGGCAATAGTGGTTATGGTGGTGTTATGGGAAGAACTGCTATCATGGTTATAGTTGGTGGTACTGTTAGTGAGATAGGCGGTGGCAAGTTTGCCAATGGTGCTATGACTGCTGCTTTTGTGCATTTGTATAATGCGGAGATGGGAGGTTTTGGAGCTTGGAAAAAATCTTCAATTGGTGCTGGCAAGGGAGGAACAGTCAAGTTTAAAGTTGGTGGTAAATATAGAGAAATTTATATTGATAAGAATGGTAATATTGTACCGTCAAAATCAATATTGTATGATCCTGCTAAATCTAGCTGGAAAGAGACGGTAGGACCTAATAATTTTACACAAGCAGAAAGAGCATTACAAACTAATTTAGAAGGAACTAGTCGTGCAACAAGCACACACAGTAGAAGAGGAGGAGGTTTAGCAGACTTGGTGGGAGATATTTTAAGTGGTATTTTTGGAAAATAAATGAAATTCATATATAGATTGTTAAGTATACCAAATTGGGTTAAGGCATTGAGGAATATCAGAAAGGATAATTATGTTCAGGCTTTATATTATTTAAATAATATAAAGCCAACAATAATGAATCATAATTATGAATATATTATATTACGAGCATTTTCATACATGGCAACAAATAAATATGAAAATGCCATTATAGATTGTGCACATGCATTTATAAATATAAAAAATAGTAAAAAACTTACAAAAGATGAATATGTGTATTTAAAAAAATATATTTTTTTTATCCTTTGTAGTTCTCATAAAATGAAAAAGGACTACAACATAAAAGAATGTTTTGAAAAATATAATAGTTTGACATATTGTGAAGATAATATATCATCTCGTATTTTAAAGTTATTTCCTCAACCAAAAAGGTCATGAGGGTCTATCATTGAATTTAGCAAGAGATAAAGTTAATTTTTCCAAAATTTAAATTTTGGAAAAATTAAACCAAAACTCCAAACATGATATAATTATTCTGGACAAAGGTGTAGCTATAGGGGTCTGCTTGAAAGTAGCTCTCCCTGAATTGCTGCCTTTGTCTCTTGCACCATCTTAGGTCTTTGACTGGAATGGTGCCAATTTTAAATACTTAAAATCGTGGCTCTGAACATAGACGTGAGTAAGATGGTTATCTTATACATAAGGATAGAGTCATGACCACAATATATACACCCACAGAATTACAAATAGGTATTGATGTTGGAAGCCTTAATCACTTTGTAGCAATAAGTGATAATAGCGGTAACATCATTAAAGAATTTGAAATCACACACACTCAAAAAGGTTTCGATAATTTTTTTAAAATTATTGAAAAAGAGGCTAGAAAAATAGATGCAACGATATCTATAGCCATGGAAGGCTACAATGGCTGGGCAAGACCATTAGATAGTCAAATTTTGAAGAGAGGTTATAAGCTATACAATGTCAACAATGTAAAACTAGCAAGATTTAAAGAGATTTTTCCAGCAGCTGCAAAAACTGATTCCATCGATGCTAGAAAAATTGTTGAACTTTTTTCACTTCAAAAATATTTACCAGTTTCTAAAAAAGTACTCCAAGAGATAAAACCATCAGATGATGTCAATCAAAAACTTAAAAAACTTACAAGAAGACGAAAACAGTTAGTTAACGAGAAAGTGGCTATTTCCAATAGATTCTCTAGTGATTTACAAGCTGTTGCACCTGATTTAAAAGCAATTACTAAATCTATTGATAACCTTTGGTTTTTAAGGTTCATAACTTTTGAAACTGATATTAGAAATCTTGCCAGACTTAAAGAAACCAATATTCTTGAGATAAAATATCTTGGTGTCAAAACTCTTAGCATTATACAGAAGTGGCAAAGAGATGCAACATTTTCTGATGAATTAGAATATACTGCTCACATGATATATGATGATGCCATACGACTATTGGAACTTAAAGATAAAATTAGTGAATTAACAAAACAAGTTGATACACTAATTTCTGATTCTACAATAGCAACAAAAATAAAAACCATACCAGGATTTGGTACTATTTCAGCAGGAGAGTTAGCAGGTGAAATTAGTACACTTAAACGCTTTGAAAATGAAGGTTCTTTAGCTTTGTATCTTGGTATGACCAATCTTGATAAAGTTTGGGTAAACAAAAAGGCAGTAAGCGAAATATATCAACAAATAGACATGCAAAAATGGCAATGATTACAGCAACTATGAAACATGTCATGTACACAGATGAATCAAAAAAATATTTAAAGAAAAAGATTTCAGAAGGTAAAAAATATCAACAAGCTATTCGCTCTATTGGAAGACATTTAGTAAGAGTTATTTGGAAGATGATTCAAAATAATAGGGATTATGAAATTAGGTAATTTTACTGTCTTTTAAGTGAAAATTCAGGAGGAATGTTCAGAGTATGAATTTTAACTTTTTTATAAACCATGCGTATTAAGTCCCTAAATTAGGGACTTGTCTCTTTCATAACTTCAACAGAGAGAGTTACAGATTCTATACACTATGGTGAATTAACTATTATTAGTACTACAAGCGGTCTTCAAAAAGTAGTGCGGTAGCCTCAGGAAAAGGTCACGAGAGTTCAACTTTTAACTTTCTACAAAAAAAAGATACGACTTACTAGGAGCTTTAACAGTAGAGATAAAAACAACAGATGCAGGTGGTGCACTATATAAAAAGTACTATAACTACAACAACAAATCTCAACTTATAAAAACAGAAGAGACTATAGATGGTAAAGTATACTCGACACAGATGAACTACCACGAAAACGGAAAACTAAAAGAGCTAACCTATCCAAATGGATTAACCATAAGACATAACTACCAAAACGGCTACCTAAAAAGTATCCAAGATGGAACAAACACAAATGGAGAGTTAGTATATGAGATAACCCAAACAGACCATAACGGAGTAGTATCAGCAAAACTAGAAAATGGTATAAAACTAACAAACAGCTACAACTCCACAGGATACCTATCTAGCACAAAAGGAGTCTTTGCAGGAGCTGCTAGAATCCATAACTCATACACCTACGATAACAGAGGAAATGTAAAAACAAAAAAAGATCACCTAATAGGATATGTTGAAAATAAAACAACAAATAAAGGAGAAATAACAGGCTTAAAAGAGACCTATACCTACGATAATCTAAACAGGATTATAGATGTACAAGTAGATGCAAATGAGTTAAACAATAATGACAAACTAAGATTTTACGAATACAACTCCATAGGAAACCTAATAAATAAAAATGGACTAACTCTAAACTACAACAACCAAAGACCCCATGCCCTAAGTAGCACAAGCGACGGCAGAGTATACACCTACGATGCAAATGGAAATATGCTAAGTGACACAAAAAGAGCTATAACCTACAACCCATCAAATAAACCAATATCCATAACAGAAAATGGAAAAACAACAACATTTGCATATAACAGTAGTGGAAACAGATACAAAAAAACATTTAACAACGGCTTTGGAAAAACACACTATATAGGAAAACTATACGAAAAAACAAACCCAACAAACAATGCAAACTATATAGATAAAAACTTCATCTACTTTGGAGGTAAACTCATAAAGATAAAAGAGAGAAGCTACAGTGGTATAATGGAACCAACAACCACTAAAGATAGTTTCATACACCAAGATAATCTAGGAAATGTTATAGCTATAACAGACGCAGATGGAAAGATTATAAATAGAAGAAGTTATACACCATTTGGGGAGATAAGATATCTTCTGTATAAAGAGGCAGTCCAAAAAGGTCAAAACTTATCAACTATAGATGCATTGAAGTTTAGCACAACA
>JAMOMX010000451.1 GCA_027066935.1 Sulfurimonas sp.
TTCATAATCAGCGTAATCTATATGTATGTTTGAGCCACTTGGAACTTTAACATTTGGTGGTGCCATAGTATCTAAAAGCTGTTGTTTGTCCCATGGTAAAAGAGATAATAACATGGTGTAAACATCCAAGG
The DNA here is from genome assembly GCA_027066935.1 of Sulfurimonas sp. Classification (GTDB taxonomy): domain Bacteria; phylum Campylobacterota; class Campylobacteria; order Campylobacterales; family Sulfurimonadaceae; genus Sulfurimonas. The sequence goes on from JAMOMX010000451.1 coordinate 132, forward strand.
CTTCAAGTGCTTTTATGGTTGTTATACCTGAGAGATATGGCTCACACCAAACATTAAGTGAGTTAAGTAGAGTTTTATCACTAAAATCTACAAACTCCTGATGATAATTTAAAAAGTTTACTCTATTTTTTAATCTGGTAGCCTTTTTACTCCAAGTCAAAATCTCTAAACCCTCTTTTTTTACAAGTGCTAAAAGTAATTTCTTAAAGTTTTGTTTGGGTGAGGGTTGACTTGGTTTTGAGCTAAGTTGTAGTTTTAAAAAGTAAGCGTTCTCTCTAATGTCAAACTTTTTGACCTCTTTGTTATAGCTTATAGAGTCTTGTTTTACAATAAATAAAGAAAAATACTCTTCTATCTCTGCCATGCTTATACTTAACGCTAGATTTATAACTGAGTCTCTATCATGTGCGTTAAGATTTGCTACAACTAAATACTCTTGGCTAAACAAAGAGTCCTCTACATGAAGTGTTGCACCTTTGGCATTACTTAGTATGTATTTATTGTCATTATTTGCTCTTTTTTTGGCTAGTCTGTCTGGGTAGGCAAAAAGAAGTAATACACTAAGCATCTCAGAATTGAGTGAACTATTCTTTTTTGCCACTTTTTTAATGCTTTTTAGTTTTTTATAAAAAAATTCAGCACCAGTGATAACCTCTTTAGCTTTATATCTATTTATATATTCACTATCAAAATCTTTTTCAAATAGATGTATAAATCTTGAGAGTATATCGCTATCTCTACTAGAGTTCTTGAAAATATCTTTTTCACCTAAAAGTGAGGCTAAGAGACAAGCTTCATATGCAAAACCTAAATCATTTGCTTTTAAAATCATATAAGCAAATCTTGGATGAAGTCCTAAACTAAGTGCATCTTTTCCAAAGGGCGTAATTTTAAATGAATCATCAAGCATGGTAAGCTCTTTTAAAACTTCTTTAGAATCTTGGATAATACTCGGATGTGGAATGTCTAAGAATTTCAACTCATCAAACTCATCAACTCCCCATAAAGACAAATCTAAAATAAGTGAAGACAAATCAGCTCTAAGTATTTCAGGTTTTGTTGATTGTTGCAATATTTTTGACTCATGCCAAAGTCTGTAACACTTCCCGCTAGAGAGTCTTCCAGCACGACCAGCTCTTTGAATAGCTGAATCTTTTGAGATAAATGCTAACTCTAAATGATCCATTGCATTTGAGTAGTTGTATCGTGATTGTTTCTCCATTCCAGAATCTATGACTATCTTTACACCCTCTATGGTTAGAGATGTTTGAGCAATGTTGGTACTCAGTATTATTTTTCTCTTTGTTGATCTATTTATCGCTATATCTTGTTCATTTTTAGGCAATGAAGAGTAGAGTGGCAAGATTAAAATATCTTTACTTATAGAAGAATTTGAAAGTGAATTTTGTATATTTTTTATCTCTTTAACACCTGCTAAAAAAACTAAAATATCTCCATCATCCTCTTTTATGGCTTGAAGTATTGTTTTTAATAATAAATTATTTAAAGACCGAGCATCAGGTTGTTTTGTTTTGATGTCTAGGTATATATTTTGAACTTCGTACATTTTACCTTTTGAAGTGACAACTGGGACATTACCAAGTAAAGAAGAAATTTCATTTGAGTTAAGTGTAGCAGACATAATCAAAATTTTCAGATCATCACGCAGAAGTTCTTGAACCTGCAAAGATAGTGCTAGTGATAAGTCGGTATGTATGCTTCGCTCATGAAACTCATCAAAAATAACCATAGCAACATCTTCAAGCATTTGATCACTTTGAAGTTTACGAACCAAAATAGCTTCTGTTACAACTAAAATCTTAGTCTGTTTTGAGTGAACGCTATCCATCTTTACTTGATAACCAACTCGTTGCCCCAACTCCTCTCCCAAAAGTTTTGCCATTTGAGTAGCAACCATACGAGCAGCAACACGACGAGGTTCTAACATGATGATTATTTTATCCCCAAGCCAAGTTTCATCAAGTAAAGAGATAGGAACAACCGTACTCTTCCCTGCACCGGGAGGAGCCTGTAAAATAAGCGTAGAATTCGTTTGTAGTGTTCGTTTTAAATCTTGTAAAACTTCATGTATTGGTAGCTTTATCATATTAAGTATTATACATTATATATGATATAGTTCGTTTGCATAATAGTCTCCAAGAAGGGGTACACTGTATGAGAGTAATCTTTATACTAGTGGTTTTAATGGTACTCGCAATACCGTTATATTAAAATAGGGAGCTTACGCTCTCTTCCACTCACGGCTGTTTCATACTAAGCTTATTAGTTCAGTCATTCTCAGCTTGAGAGGGAATCTAATATAAAATGCAGTAAAAACTAGACCCTGAATTATCATGCCCTGTGGTGCAAGTTCAGGGTGACGAAACAAATAAATTTATTAGAATGAATCAGCCGTGCTCTTCCACTTGTGTAATCGTAACATAAATCAAAAAAGAGGGATTAGTTACCCCTCTGACTACTATTTTATACTTTTCTTATTGATAATCTAAATTGATTTTACAGTCTTTTTTAGTTTGTACCAATATTTTATATTTTCCCTTTGGTGCTTTTTTATTTATATTAGCAAGTAAATTTCCTGCTGCATTAGCTATACTTTGTCCATTTTCTTTTAAAATAGTTACTCTTTTTGCACAACTACGAGGGTTTTGTGTCATATTTATAAATCCATCTTTTGTGGTTTCAAAAGTTCTAATATATTCTTTACTTGAGTATGCAAACCGTGTAGTGCCTCTAGGCATATTTTGATATACTTCTTTAGCAGTATTTGAATTAGAGTTTGTATTTGGATATTCAACTTTTTTTTGAAAATTATAAGATATTATAAATCTTAATTCTGTTGATTCACTTGGTGTAATTAATTTATTTGCTATGTTCTTAATTGTATTTTTAGTTAGTTTATCTATCTTTCTTTTATCACTTCTTTTTAAAAATTTAAACTTATTTACATTATTTTTGCCATCTATTATAAAACTAATTACAATTTTTTCATTTTCATTTTTCAGTTTCTTTTTTTGTTTATTTAATGCTTTTTTTATAATTTCTATATTATCATCTTGATTATCTAAAATATATTCTTCTTGTGTATCATTAAGTATCACTCCTTTGTATAACGCTTTTAAATTTTGATTTATTGTGATATTTGCATTTAATGTTATTGATATTAAAATCAAAAAAATTATTTTTTTCATCTATATACTCCTGGTTTTGTTTTTTGCTTAAGATTTTTAACATGCTTTATATCTGTTATAATCCCTCTTGTTTCTTTTTTTCTCTCTAGCATACTCTGCATAGTTTGTATCTCATTGTCTTTTAAAATTTCGTTTTCAAACGATTTAATGTATTCAATAGACTTCTTGCAAAACCTTAAAACCTAGATTCCAAATCAAGTTTGGAATGACGATATGTTCGAAGTTACGTCATTCTGAACTTGATTCAGAATCTAGGTTTTGCAAGAAGTCTAATATATTTATTACCTTTAAACACTCCATCAGGTACTTTTTTAAGCTCTGCTTCTCCAATAAATACAACTACTGATATAAAACTTTTTAATATCTACTTTTATTATTTTTTCTAACACTTTTATATGTCTGTAATTTTAATGTATAGGATTTTGAAACTTATATTAGCTTTTTCTTTATATAGCTTTTAATTCTGCAAGATGTTTCTCTATTGCTTCAATATTTGCATCAAGCACAAACCCTTGATTAATTAATCTTGCTAACTCTGATTTTTCTCTTTCAAAATTTGTAAGTGTGTTTCTACTTACATTTAACAACTCTGGTGATTCTTTTTTTATTAAAGTTTTATTTAGTAATACGCACAATACCATCAAACAGTTCAAATATTGTTCATAAAAATTCAGTCACTTCTTTAAACCCTAATGATACTAAAAACATTGCAAATATAAACTTAAAAATATCTATAAACACGCAATCACATAATCAGATGTTTAATTTAATCTAAGCCATTGAGATCACAGGTATTGAAGCAAAATCCATACAAAGCTAGTTTCCAATTATACGGATGATCTACTTAAAGCTATTAATGAGATTTAATTTTTTTAAAGTGCTTGAAAGTTCGTAAAATAGGTACTTCGTGGTGGACAAGGAGAGATTTAAGAAAAGCCTACCCTTATATATTTGACTTTACACACTATATTGTGTATAATTATACACATAAAGGAAGTGATATTATGAATAATGTTAGATTAAATATAACCCTACCCTCGGCTGTTAATGATGATATAAACCGCTATGCACAAGAGCTTAATGAAAAAAAAAGTCATATAATTGCATCTGCATTAGATATGTATTTTGACTATCTTGATTTAAGAGTAGCTGAAAAAAGATTAGATGAAGATGATGTTGTAAGAATTCCATTTGATGATTTTTTTAAAGAATTAGAGTCTGATGTATAAAATTGATTTTAAACCTAGTGTCAAAAAAGATTTTAAGAAAATAGATAAAGCTAATATTGCTCTTATTAAAAATTCTTTAAAAGATTTTATAAATAATTTTAATGATGATTATGAAATATCTCTTATACAAAAAGGTATTATCAAAAAGCTCAAAGGACAAAAAGAAAATATATATCGTTTAAAGCTTCGTTCTTATAGAGTTGTATATAAAAAAGAAGATAATGTACTAATAATTTTAGTTTTAAGTATAACTACTCGCGAGGGTGCTTATAAGTAGTATTTAGAAAATTTTAACATATTATTTTAAATATGATATACTTCATTTGTGAAAGCACAATACTCCCGACTGATTAACTACCAGTCATAAAGAGCGATTAGGTTAGGACTTCGGTCTTAGCCTTTTTTTTTGCCATTTTTTTTTGTAAGGTTGGGGTGGGTGTGGAGTTCTTTATAAAGGACAGTATTTTGCTTTCCAAGTTAATAGTAGTCTTTTTAATTTTAATGGTCTTTGTACCGTTATTAAATTAATCAAAATAGAGGGATTAGTTACCCCTCTGACTGCTATTCTTTAATCGGAATAACTAAGTATTCAACTTCATCTTTAAACTCATTTATAACATGTTTTCCACTTGCTCCTAATATATCTTGTGAAGCTATAAAAGATATTTTCCAGTCATAATATTTATATATTTCTTTTTTATCTAAAAAATCTCTTACATTCATTCTTATATATTGGATATCTTTATTTGTTAAT
>JAMOMX010000452.1 GCA_027066935.1 Sulfurimonas sp.
GGAATGACCTTATAAGTAATGGTTCACAGTTCTTTTTAACTGATGCTCTTGGTAGCACAAGAGGGCTTGTTGATGATAGTGAAACATTAACCGATAGTTATGATTATACTCCTTATGGAGAATTGGCTAACCACACAGGCACATCAGAAAACAGTTTCTTATTTACTGGTGAGCAGTTAGATAAAGAGACAGAAGATTACTATCTAAGGGCTAGATATTACAGCCCAACATCTAGCAGATTTCTAACAAGAGATACTTATGACGGAACAGCAGGCAACCCTATAACTCAAAATCATTATCTTTATGGTAATGGTAATCCTACCATGTATGTTGATCCTAGTGGGTATATGAGTATTGCTAAGTTGACTACTGGTATAGTAGTACTTGGTACTTTAAGTAAAGTAGGAACCAGATTGGTTTCTTTTGGTAAAAAAGCTTATCGTGGTTACAAGAAAAAAAGATGGAAAATATATAAGGCTGAGCTTCCAAGTGGACTTAATTTGTTTGAGCATACTTTTATATGGGCAAAAAATACCAAAACAAAAAAAGGACTCGGCTTTCATGTTGGTGTGCCAGGTAACAACAAAAAACAAGTAGCAAAAAATATAGCAAAAGCAAGAAATAGTACAATCAAAGGTTTTTTTGGAGTTTACAGTCAACCTCGTATAAACTATTTTAATGGGCAACAGTGGCCTATAAAAAAAGCAACACTAGCCACTAGATTATCACCTATGGCTTTTAAGGTGTGGAGATATTACGCCACAAGGAATATTGTAGAAGGAGCAACATGTGAGTTTACATATAACATTAAAACAAATAGCTGTAAACATTGGACAGAAAGTGCGATCAGAAGTGCTAAAATCTTGTCGCGATTACCTTTTTAACTTAGGATGATAAAATGATAGAAAATGGACATGTAAGTATTTTAATAAGTTTTGATGGATATTATAAAAGTATTGATGATTTTTATAATGTCATCAGTGACGATTGTCAACTAATTGATGATGGCTTAATCAAACTTGGTAAGTTAACTATTGTTTATGATGATTTCAATAAAGACACAAGTAAGGATATTTTGACAATAGAAGATTGTCAGCTAGAGTTTGTTACAAATAGTGATTTAGGAATAATAAGAAAAGAGCTTAAAGTACTAGGATGTAAGATTACAGAAGAAGACAAATTTTGTATTATGACAATAGATCCTTCTGGAATGAAAGTTAAAATATCTCAAAACAATAGCACAACCTTAAAAGAGAGAGTAAGGATGCTTAGAATCCCTTATAGTGGAGATATTGAAAACATAGATAGATTTTATAACGCATTAGGGGTGGCTTGTAGAAATGGTGTTTTTGAAATTTTAGATGTTGATCTATCCTTTTTTAGTGAAAAAGAGGGAACACAAATGATAACAGATGGTTTAGATATTCTTTTTGAAAAAGATTGTCAATATAGAAAACAGATTGAGGACAGCTTAAAGGTAGGTGGGAGCTTAATAGATCCTGATATGGATATGAATGAAATGTCATATGTCAAAGACCCCGCGGGTTTAAGGTTGGCTTTAGGTTATCCTGATTTATGTGATGATAAAGCACTCTTGTTTGGTACACCGCTAAAAGAGACTCCAAAATGTGATCAGTCAATCTTTTCAAAACTTTTAAGATCACTTGGATTACACCCATTTGAAAATTTTCAAAATAAGAAATAAATATGGCATTTGGTGTATGGAAATTTCAAGCTGCCATGAGAGTTAGAGAGGGTGCTACTTGTACTTTTAATTATAGCATTAGTAATAATAGCTGTATACATTGGACAAATCGTGCTGTTAGAGATGCTAAGCTTTTATCAAGGTTGCCATTTTGAAGGAAAAAATGCAAAATAATATAAGCTTTCAAATTCTATTTAATGGCTATTTTAAAGACATATATGAATTTTACAAACCAATAAATGGTATAAATGCACAAGAAAATGGGGTTATTATTTTTAATAAAATATATATTAAATATGATAAATCCTTAGATAGTAATGTTTCAAACATTGGTATAGCCGATTGTGTGTTAGAGCTATTTGTTAAAAATAATATTGAAGAAATTGAAAAAAAACTACTAGATTTAAACAGTGTTATTTTAAATAGAAACTTATCTTATATTTTAGCAGAGGATCCCTCTGGTTTAAAAGTAAAAATTAACTTTACACAGCAAGACAATATACCTTATTTTAAAATACCTTATAGTTTAAAAACTAAAAATATTGATAATTTTTACAATTCTTTAGAAGTAAAGAGTAAAGATGGGGTGCTTTTTTTTGAAAATATGGCAATGCATTATTATAGTGAAAAAGAAAAGACACAAATACTATCAAATGGATTTGAATTTTGTATTTTTTCGAATAAAAACCCACAAGTCATCAAAGAAACTATTAAGCAAAATGGAGGAACAATAGTAGACGATGTTGATAATTTTTTAGCAAGATTAATTGTTGCACATGACCCAGCTAAGCTAACCTTGACAATATATTTTGATGTATCTGAAGATCAAAAACTATTTAAGACCCAAAAAAAATCTGAAAAATGTTGTCAATCAATCTTTTCAAAACTTTTAAAAGTGTTTGGATTAAAATCTTAAAACAAACCCAATACATACCCTAGAATAACAAAAACCAAAAAAGGGGAAGATGAGATGACACGGTTAAAATAAATCTTATTTTCTATCTTATTTTTTGCATTATCGGCTTTAAATAAAAAAATGCTATCATGACAAAAATAAGTATTGGGGATTATGAATGAGCAAAGAAAATAATGTAATACCAGAGGCTAAGATTTTACGGTACGAGGATGGCGAAAAGGAGTGGAAAGCTCCAAATCATGATGGATGTACTGAAGATATATCAAACCATATAGAGAAGTATATTGGCGAAATTAACATGGTGTTCCATGAGATGATCTCAGATACCGTGCATATTGATATTCATCATGTAAAACCTACAACAAAAAGACCATTTCACACTTTAGTAACTTCGGGAATGAGTGATATAAAGATGAATATTCCAGAAAATGTTGAATCAGCATGCTATATAGAGCTTATGGTAACACTACCAGAGTATTGGAAAGTTGATGAAGAATCATTCAAGGATGAAAAGTGGTATTGGCCTATAAGACAACTAAAGTTTTTGGCGCGTTTCCCTCATAAGTTTGATACATGGCTAGCTTGGGGTCATACTATTCCAAATGGTGATCCTGCCGAACCTTTTGCTGATAACACGAAACTATCTGGCTTAATAATTCTTTCATCAGCGCATGTACAAGAAGAGTTTGATTGTCTTGAAATAAATAAAAATAAAACTATTGAATTTCTTAGTATTATTCCTTTGTATAACGAAGAAATGGACTTAAAGCTCAACAAGGGAACAGATCTGCTGTTGGATAAATTCGATAGCCATGGTATCAATGATATTGTAGTGATTGATCGAGACAATGTTGCAAAAAAACGCTTTGGTATATTTTAGTGTACTGCATCTGAAAAACAAATCAACACCAAGGGGCAGTCAAGCTTGTGATGAGTATCTACATGCTTCCTTATTTCACATCTCCATATGTAAAATACATACCCCAACAAACAACCAAATGGGGAGTTTTGGGTGGTTGATTAGTGATTTGTTACCTTAAAGTTTCTAGGTTCAAGAAGTGGCTATTTTGATAAAAGTTGGAAATGGCATGAATTTTAACTATAAAATAAAATGAGGAGAATATGGTGACAATAGAAGAAAATTGGAATAGATTGTTGAAATATTGGAGAAATAAGACAGACAAAAAAGATTTAGTATGTACGGGAGCTACAGATGAGCAGATAGAGAGTTTAAAAAAATTACACGATGATATACCAGAATCATATATAGAAAGCTTAAGAATCTGCAACTCACCGAGAGATAAAGATGGTGACTTTCACTCATGGCTAGACCAATCTGATTGGGGGATTTTGTATGATACGAAAAAACTAATAGAATTTACCAATATTGATAGGCAACATGGATTTTCGCATGAAGATGGTATGTTTGAATATATAAAAGGTGATGTGATAAATCCAAAATTTAGCTCGCCTAAAGAGTGGGTATTGATTTATGATTGGAATACAGACTATACAGTAGCTATAGATATGCTCTCAAGCAATAAAGGTCAAATTATAGTTTTTTGTCGCGAAGACAGCTCGCTAGCCAAGTGGACAGATAGCTATGAAGAATGGTTTGAGCTGGCTGTTGATGAAGTATTGAAATATGGAGAACTTAGAGTTGAAACGATAGAGGCTGTTTTTGAAGAAGAGAGTAGCTTTATATCAAAAGAGTATTGGAAAGAGTTAATTGTGCAGTATAAAGAGCAACCTATAGAGTACCCAATGGAGTACGGTGATTGGATGGAGCCTTATTCTGGCTTGTTGATGAAAATCCATAAAAGTGGGGAAATTGTTAACAGTAATTCAATATCTGACGATCAAATCTCTGAATATGAAGCTAAATTAAATGTTAAATTGCCTCCAAGTTATTTAGAATTTTTAAAATACACCAATGGAATGTTGTTGCACAACAGTTTTGTAAATTTATTGCCTTTAGAAAATATAGATTGGTTTTATACTTTAAATAAAGAGTGGGTAGATATTTGGAATGAAGATGAAGATGATATTAGTGATGAAAAATATTTTATTTATGGAGAAAAACAAGATACTTGTTGGATGAGAAATAAATACTTAAAAGCAGCCCTGCAAATAAGTGACTCTTGCGAGGGTGATGTGCTTTTACTGAATCCAGAAGTTAAATTTGGGGACGAATGGGAAGCATGGTATTTTTCAAACGCATTGGCTGGAGCAATGCGTTTTAGATCTTTTAAAGAGTTGATGGAATATTTTCTTTTACCACAAGAAACTGAAGAGATACCCCAGATGACAGATGAAGAATATGAGCTAAAGCGACAAGAGGGTGAAAAACTATTAAAACATAGTGTAAACACAGCTCTTAAGGGTATAGCAAAAGGTATGTTATTATATTACCCCAAGAAAATCAAACAGTTATTTCTAAAACTTAATTCTCAAAAGAGTACAAATAAACAATAAAAGCTAAGGGTCTGGTAAACTTCTCTCACTCCTAAGCTCCAAGCTTGGGAATGTATATGCTATATTTCTTTATTCCACATCTCCAGATGGAAAATACACTCTCCCACAAACAACCAAAAAAGCACACTCTAAGCCATCATAAGATAAAATACTTCATGTTCAAAAGCCAGACACAAATACTAAAACTAATCT
>JAMOMX010000453.1 GCA_027066935.1 Sulfurimonas sp.
ATCTCATTGCATCTAAAGAGTGGTGAAAACTTAACTATTCTTGGTGCAAATGGAGCTGGAAAAAGCACACTTGCAAAGCTTTTTTGCGGACTTTTAAAGAGTGAAAAGTCTATCAAGATTGATGATACTTTTATCGAGTCTTTGGCAGATTATAAGCGTTCAAAACTTATAAATTATATACCACCAAAACTCTCTATCTATGATACTTTTATAAATGTTTATGATTTTTTATCTCTAAGCCAACACCCTTCACAAATTAAAAAAATCTTAAAGCTTTTAGAGCTTGAAAGATTTGAAAAAAGCTACTGCAATGACCTAAGTAGCGGAGAACAACAGCTTTTGCTTTTAGCTTCTGCACTTGTACAAAATGCCAAGCTTACTATCTTTGATGAGCCCACAAGCAATCTTGACCCTAAAAAAACAAAGAGAGTTTTTGAGATATTTAAAAATCCTATTTATCTAAAACAAAAAATTATAATCACGCATGATTTACAACTTGCTTCAAAATTAGATTATCCGATATTTTATATTGATAATGGAGCAGGGAAATATTTTGAAAGTGCCGATAAGTTTTTTGCATCTTCAAATCTAAAAATCATATTTGGCGACAGTGTGATTAAAAATAGTGATGATATAGTGATAAATTTATGAGGATATTTTGGTTCTTTTTTATATCGCTTATATTGCTTTTATCTTCGTTTGTGGGAAAAGTTGATTTAAATATTTTAAAGATATTTCAGACTTCAAGTATAGATTACCAAATCTTTACTCAAATCCGCCTACCTCGAACGATATTAGCATTTTTAAGTGGCGGAATATTGGCTCTCTCTGGTTTGTTGTTTCAAACACTTTTTAGGAATCCACTAACTACCCCTTTCACTCTTGGCATCTCAAGTGGTGCAACTCTAGGAGCTGCAATCGCTATAATCTTTGGATTTTCGAGTAGTTTTTTAGGCTTCTCATTTGTAACACTTTTTGGTTTTTTTGGAGCATTAAGTACCGTGGCACTAATCTATTTTTTTTCAAAAAAACTCCCATCATCAAGTGACCATAGACTAATTCTTGTGGGAATCGCTCTCTCATTTCTCTACTCATCTGCTCTTTTGATACTCTACTATCTAAGTGATTTTCAAGAGAGTTATTTGATACTTAGATTTACGATGGGAAGCCTTTTGACAGTAGGATATGGAGATATCTTGCCTGTTCTTATAAGTGCCGTTGTAATACTTTTTGCTTCGATAAAATACAAACATCAACTAAAACTCCTCTCAATCTCAGGCGAATTTGCATTTTTAAAAGGTGTAAATGTTGAAAAAATCTTAATCACTCTTTTTATCATCATATCTCTAGCTGTAGGAGTCCTTGTAAGCATTGTTGGACCCATCAGCTTTATAGGTCTTATCATCCCTCATATCGTAAGAAGTGTGATAAAAAAAAGCGTTGATAAAATCATAATAACCACTTTTTTAACAGGTGGACTGTTTTTGCTTCTTTGTGATAGTGTTTCAAGAAGTCTGCCTACTATTTCGGAGATTCCTGTTGGGATAATTACTTCGTTTGTTGGGGGGATAGTTTTTGTTTATATTTTGCTTAGTAGGAAGAAGTGATTGATTCTAGTAAGAGGCAAAAAGAAAGTGCTTGGAGAAAATGCCCTCATTATGTTTACCTCCAATTTCATAAGTTCACAGTCTGGAGTACTTGTTATAGCTCTTGTTTCTCATATAAATCAGATATTGGAAAAACTAAATCATAATCTCCCCACTCAAGTTCACCATATGTTAAATTGAAGTTTTTAAAAAGACTCTTGTCTTGATATTTTTTTATCTCGGGATGTCCCGAGCTAAATATAAAATTTTCAAAATCAACAATATTAATTTTTCCATCATTAAATGTTAGCTCAAGTTTATAACCATCAATATATTTTGCTGATTCAATTTCTAAATAATCTACCATCTATTTCACCTTTCCTTCAATTTTAATGCAAGGTACTGTTTTATGAAGAATGAAGTAATCTATCCATTTTTGTACAATATCTTGTTTAAAACTTTCTACAAATTTTTTAAAATCTTTAAGTTGAGTATGTGGCAAAAATCTTTTCCCTTTGACATCTTTAAACTTAATATCAATAATTTCCCCATCTTCAATAATAAATTCAGCTTTGCTCTCAAAGCCTTGATATTTACCATGAACATGTATTGGTTCATGTTCATTACTATAAAACATAATAATGATACCAAGATACTCAAAGATTTTAGGCATACTGTCTTCTCCTACTTTTCTGAAAATATTATATCATAATTTTTTTCAAGGATTTTTGAGCATCTTTTTAAAAAAAATATAGAGTTTCCATAAAGTGTTTTAACTTTTTGATACTTTTCAATACCAAAGTATATTTTTAAATATTGGATTGTTGGTAATGCTTTGAATTGTGGCTATAACGGTGGACTTGAAAAATCTGTAGCTGTCCACAAGCTCTTTTATATGCTTCATGATAACACATCTTTTTGCTCAACCAAAATTTACGGCTGGGGATACAGATTTTTCTCCAAAGTTTTGTTATCTAAGAGACTTTACTACCTGCAACCAAGCTTGAACTTAAAGACCATAAAGCAACGCTTCCAAAGATACTTTCTCTGTCTTTTGACCTTTCTTTTTTAGCTTTGCTGTCTGTTGGAATTTTCATTTTTGAGGAACTTTGAAACTCTTACAAAACTACCTATTCATCATATGGAGTTTTCTTATGTTTTATAAGTTCGTTTATTACCATTTCAAAAACATCACTTACCTTTTTTGCTTCATTTATACTATTTTCATCTAATTTCATACTACAATATGCTTTGAAAAATGGATTTGAAAATGAATATTTTCCAGAGTTATCATCATATCTAAGAATTTCATCAAATTTACTAGAACATAACTTCTGTAAATAACTTGTACAATTTCCTTGCGGATAATTTTCTTCTTCCTCTTGTATTTTACTAAGTATTTCATTATGAGTAACATTATCTTCATTTAGTGCTAAAAAGGCAGCTAAAATAAGTTTAACATTTTCGTATGAATTTCCTCTTGATTTCAATGCTTTATCATATTGTTTTTTATATGTATCTGATTTGTCATTTAGATATTCTTTAATTGATTCTTTAAAAACAGAATCTAAAATTTTATTTTTTATATGGCATGTTTTGTCTATTTTGGAAAAATGACAATAATTATAAGCTAAAGAATGGCAAATACTACCGAGAGAATTAGAATGTTTTACTGTTGAATTTATTAATGTTTTTGAAAGATGAATATTAAGTAGTCTTGAGCCATTTATAAGAATTGATTTAATCTCTTCTGATGATAATAATGGTACATGTACTTCTGCAAGTCTTTGATTTATATCTGTAGTATGGTCTACAATATCTCTTGGGCTATTTACAGCTCCAAGTGCTATAATTTTTACCTTAGGATAGTCGTTAGATATATCAACAAATGCTTTCATTACTTCAGCTAATTTTTTCTTTTCACTATCTTTAACTTTATGAAAATCATCAATAACCCAGACACAATCAATTGCTCCTAAAAATTCAGCTAATTTTTCGTAGGTTAATTGAATTGGTAAAACTCTTTGATACTGTTTATTTGATTCAACACTTACTTCACCTTTAAGAGTGCTTTCTATTCCACTATATGATGACTTTAAGTGGCTTGAAATTTTTATAGAATTTTTTTCACTAGTGTTATTTACATAGTAAGGATTTAATTTATCAAAAGCTTTTACAATTAAGTCTTCTAAAGTTTCTGATGATAAGCAGCCAGTAATTATAAATTTTCTCTTTTGTCGTTTTAATGCTTCTCTAATTAATGTAGTTTTGCCACCTCCTGAATGTCCATAAAGTATTAATTGTTTACCAGTTTGTTTAATATTTTTATCTATATTTTTTTCAAGATTTGTTCTTTTAATATAATTTAGATTTGCTGCACTTGATGGTGTAAAAACATTTTCTAGTAATTTTTTATGTATGCCAAAAAAATTAAGTAAATTATTAATCAACTTTTTTCCTTTTTTAGAGTTTTTGTGCATCTTTTTTAAAAGATGCAGGGCTTCAATATTTCATTTGGAACTATCATGATAAGTTAAATTCCTATCTTGACTTTTCTCTTTGTTTATCATAATAATACGAACTGTTAGATAACTAGTTATTAACATGCAGTATATCTAAAACACACCTTAGTATTAATATTAACTCACAAAGAAAATATACATTTAATAAAGAAAAACATTTTAATCTGAAATATTTATTAACTTATTTAAGAAAAATAAAGAAAATATGACAAAAATATTTATTGTTTTAATTAAATTTTTCCAAATAGTAGATATTTTGTATGTTAATTATTGGAGATAAATTATGCAGAAAAAGAGATTATTAGATATTGTAAGAGATAAGATTTGTTTTAAATATTATAGTTTTTCTATAGAGAGAACATATATATATTGGATAAAATATTTCATTCTTTTTCATGATAAAAAATATCCTATAGAGATGGGTGAAAATGAGATAGAATCATTTTTAACTCACTTGGCAGTTGAAAAAAAGATTTCACTAACAACATAAAATCAAGCATTTTCAGCGATACTTTTTCTTTATCGTGAAGTTTTGGGTGTTGATATGTGTTTGTTTATATTTTGCTTAGCAGAAAGAGTTGATTTTAACTTATCTGCCAAATCATCTTTAAGCTTGTTCGCAACATTCTGAGCTTTTTTAGCAAGCTTCTCATTTTGTATGATACTTTCTATATTTGCTTCTAGCTCTTTTTTATCAACCATAATCTTATTTATCTCTTTTTCAAAATCTTTTGATAGTTTTTTGTGTCCGCGATGGAGCATAAAAAGTGAATAACTAATTGGAAAAAATAGGATGATTACTGATAAATAGACAATAAATTTATGGTATGTATAAAAAAATGTATTTAAAGAGTTGCATATATTATCTGCAAAAATATTTATCGCATAGGGCACGGCAAGGATAGTAATAAAAAGAAAACCTATGTATATTGGGATTTGAAAGAGTGATAAATCAGGTTTAAATATCTCATATATTATGAAAAATGAAATTGCGATAGTAAAGATTGAAAAACTAAGATATGAACAAGCAATTTCAGAAGATATATGACCGCTCTCACTCCACGACACTCTAAGGATAAAAATAGTTTAATAGCCTAAAAAGGTTATAAATATGTTGGAACACTTAGCAAAAATGAGAGAAGTATTTTCAAACTACTACAAATGGAATCACCAAAGGAT
>JAMOMX010000454.1 GCA_027066935.1 Sulfurimonas sp.
GTGTTAATCCTGTTGTACTTGTTGGTGTTGCACTTTGACTAAGAACTGATTCTGTTCGACCAGAGTAAAGAGATGACTCTTTGTTGTTTACACATAAAATAGAAGGTTCTGATACTATCGTAGCTGCTCCATTGTTTCTAAAAAAAGACATAGTAACACCAAGAGCCAAGGCACGATTTAAGTTTGTAAGCAAGGTTGAGTTTGTTGGAGTTAACTGTTTAAGCAAGCTACTAAATCCAGTAACAGGGGCTAAATCTCCACCAAGAGAACCGCTAAATCCATATATACCAGAACTTGTAATCATACCACCTCCAATGCCATATTTTGCACCAATCTCAGATGCTTTTTGATCAGAAAATTCAAAAATACGAGCTCTCACATAAACTTGTTGTCTCTCAACATCTAGCTTTTCTACAACTGCAGTAATCTCTTTTATCTCTCTCTCAGTAGCATATACAACAATCGCATTTAACTCCGCGTCTACAGTTACTGTTGGTTTATCTTTACCAACTATACTAGGAATTAGTTGTGTTTTTGTAGTTTGTCTTGATTCTGTTGGCAGTCCATTTTTTAAATTTTTACTATTTTTATTTGTTTGGGCAGGTGAATTTACAGCAACTTCTCGCTCTTCGTGCTTGATACTTTGTGCAAAACTTTTATCAGAGAGTAACTTTTCTAAAGTTTTGACAATCTCCACTGCATCTGCATTTTTAACATAAATGATTTCCATTCTTTTATCAACAGTTTCATTCTCTTTATCTAATGTCCTAATTTTTGGAATTAATCTTCTTATATTTGCTCTATTTCCTACTACAATAACAGCATTTGTAGCTTCATCAGCAAATACATCTACTTTTTGAGTCTCTATCTTTTTATTAAATAATAAATTTGCCAACTTTTGTATCTTCGGAGCTACACTCTTTGCATCTGCATTGTGTAGCTCCACAAACTCTACTTTTGCCTTATCCATATGATCTAGCTTATGTATAAGATCTCTAATGCTTTTTATGTTGCTTGGAAAATCTGAAACCACTACTGCATTGTTTTCATATGAGAGAGTTATTTTTCCATATTTACTTAAAAGGAAGTTTATTTGTCTTAATATTGTACGAACATTTAAATTTTTAACATGAATTACCGTTGTTTGAAGTTCACTGATATATGAAGTTCCATACACTGGCGGTGCTGTTTTGGTTGCATCTGAACTTCTTATCACTTTTAGATAACCATTTCTTGTATCTCTTATAGTGAAACCCTTTGAGTTTAAGACATTTACTAAAAGATTGTATATTTGATCTTTTTTAACAGGCTTAACAGAGACAAAATCAACTTTACCTTGAATATTTTCACCAACAAGTATATTTTTACCAGTAATTCTTGCAACCATTTTTATAAAATCAACAATTTGAAGATCTTTAAAATTGATATTTACTTCATCACTAGCTAACTTCTCTTTAGCTGATAGTGTTGTATTTGCTAAAAATAAACTTACTGCTATTATTATTAAAATTTTCTTCATCATATACCCTTAATTTACATTAAACTCTAAATCGAGCTCATCTTCGCCTCTTTTTACGCTAAGAGTTAGTGCCTCGAGTGAATCTATATCGTTATAATATCTCATGACATCTGCAAGACTTTTTAACTCTTTTCCATCAATTGACTTTATCACATCTCCACTTTTTAAACCTGATTTCTCAAAAAAGCTCCCCTTTTTGACATAATTTACTCTAAACCCATTTAGGCTTCCATCTTGTCTTAATTCTTGAATTCTGATATTTTTCCATATTTTATTTGGATTTTTTACATATGTATTTAACTCAGCTCTAGTAATACTTGTTGGTACACCTGGTGAAAACTCCACCGCTTCTGACTCTTCTCTTGTAAGTCGCGATGGGCTCTTAGAAGTTATATTTGCTGATTTTTTATCCGAGTTTTCAAGGATAATATCATACTTGATGCCATCCTTTTCTAAAACTGCTCTCTCATCATAAATTTCTATCAATTTGTACCCAACATATTTTTCATTTTTGTATAAAAATGTAGTCCCTAAATTATCTTCGATAATTATAAAACTCTCATCTTCTGATGAATAAGTTCCTTTTAGTTTTATATCATCTATTCGATTATGTGTCTGTACCTCTTGTTTAGGAGGAGTTGTTTTTTGTTTGGTTCCTATAATGTTTTTTGCTAAATTTATATTGTAATGATATATAAAATCACCCTCTTTTGGGGCATTTAATGCATCTTTATCCAAGAAGAATAAAACACCACTCCAAAACAGTTTAACTATTGCAATCGGGAGTAGAACAAATAGTGCAAATTTTTTAAGAAGGCTACTTGATTTTTGACTCATAGATGTATCCCTCCTCGCTCTTTTTAAAGTACTGATTTAAAAGTGGACTTTTTTGAAACTTCTCACTAGGTTCGAGTATCAGTTTAACTTTCATACTCTCCAAGTTTACATCCCCGCTAAGTTCTCCAAAGTCACCAATCGCAGATATATCAACACTCTTATAATTCCAAACAACATAAGAGATTTTTACAAAATCTGCAGAAAATCCAAACATCCTTTTCAAATCTTCAGCGGCAGAGACATTGGAAATTTTTATACTGTTAAAGAGAAGATATGGGAATATGGTAAACTTTTCAGCTTGAACTGACTCTATACCATCATAAAAAACTAAAATATTTTCACCCTTTAGTGATATAAGATTGTCACTTAAGCTCTCTTGAGCTATCACAACTCTCTCTTGTTTTAGTTTATTTATAAGAGTATAGTAGAGATTCTCTTTTGGCATAAGAGCTATAAAAGCTAAATACCCTACAAGAGTAAAGATTAAAAACTTTTTCATCTTTTTATCTCCATCTTTATTTTTGCAGTAGATGCATCTACTCTAACTATCTCTAATTTACTTATCGGTAAACTTGAATTTTGAATCTTTTTTATAAGTTGATTTAAAACTCTCACATCTAAACCATCAAACTCCAATACTCTTAGAGTTGATTTTGTAAAATCTTTCGAAGGAGCTTTTATCCTTGTTAGAGTTTTCAAAGCTCTCTCAATCGATTTTTTATTTTTATGTTTTAGTTTCAATGCTCCAAGCTCTTTAGCCTCTTTTTCAAAAACCAAAAGTTCCTCTTTTTGAGTCATATATTCACTAATCGCCCTTTCCTTTTGGATATAAGCAAACAGAAGTAAAATCAATCCAAGAGATGCAAAAAGGATAAGTCTGTTTTGGGTCATGCACCAATCCTTATAGTAAGATTGTTATTTTCAATATTTGTACTTTTTACATCTACTGTTTTTGATAACTCTCTTTTAATCTCTTGTTCTCTATTGCTAGAACTAACCTTGATAACGATAACAGTCTCTTTGGAATTTGCTTTTATACTCTCTATAAACTCTCCTTTTTTCAATCCCACTCCATTGGCTCCATATACTGCATCTCGTATCTTCTTTTGAGTAGTGAAAGTTTTTGTTAGAGACTTTTTAATACTTGCTAACTGAATTGAAGTCTGTGGTAAATCATACTTTGACACAAGTTCTTGCTTTTGCTTCTCTAAAGAGTTGATTTCACTTTTATAGTTTATTGTATCCATCACAAAGGATGCAAATAAGATGACAACACCTGCGGCCAAAAGATAAAACTCCTTTGCATCTACAACTGAACTCTCAAATGCTCCAAGTGTGACTTTATTTCTAGAGAGTTTCTTATTTTCCAAGTATTGACTAATCTCTTTTTTGGAGTCTGTGCAAACTCTTGGTACTTGCAAAACAAGTCCATTTAAGTTTATAAGTGAACTGTTTTGGTCAATTCCACAACAACCATCAAGCTCACTAAACTCATTTTGTGCAAAATATACACCAGAAACTTTAGCATTTTTTATAAACTTCTCTTTTAAAACTTGAAAAATCTTCTCTTTGTCATAAGCGATGATAACAAACTCATCACCACTCTTACTAGCTTCAAACGCAAAATCACCCTCAGGCAAAGAGTTAGCATAAACCGACTCTGCCAAAGAGAGAGCTTGAGAGACTCTTTTGACAGGTAGCTCTACCTTTTTGACCCAATAAAACTGAGGAGAAAGTATGACATCAAACCCACCACTCTCACAAACAGGACTTTTATCAGTTAGATAAAAAATTTTATTATTACTCTTGAAAATTTTTGTCAATATTTTTTATCTCCTGATTTTTAACATTATAATCAAATGTCACATTTCTTTTATAGTTGTCTGTATTAAATATTATACTACATTTTATAAAATATTGGCTATTTTTGTTAAAAGGCTCAATATTATATATATCTACAACCCTCTTAAAGTCCGCGTCTTGCGATTTATTAACATCATCACAGATATTTGTCGAAATAAAACCATCTGTTATCAAACCAAATGTCACACCACCCTCAAGCTCTAAACAATCCAGAAATTGCAAAGAACTATTTGTCTCTCCAAAGTAAAATATCTCTTCCCAATTCTCCTTTGTTATCCTATAAATATTTGGATCATAACTAACTTTATAATATCTATCAAAAATCTTTTTCAGATGATTAAAGCTATAGATATGCCCCTGTCTAAAATCAAAATCCTCAGCCGCAATTTCCGTATATGCCCCTCTCTCTGGATCATACTCATCACCCTTGCTCTCATCCATCGTATCATTTAGTATATCTAACAAAATCTGAGGCTCTTTAAGTTCATAACTTTCAAAATATTTAAGCAATGGTCGCTCTAAATATAATGTTTTTGTATTATTAACATCCAACTTTATCTGATCGAGAATAAAATTTAGATTTAATTTCCCCATAGGATACTCTGTAAAAAGCCCTATCTCTACCTCTGTTTTGGGCTCAACCGTTGCAAAATTAGAGTAAGCCAAAAACATATCAAGCCCAGCTCTATCTTCAATTTTTGGAGCTTTCTCTTTTAACATACTTACAAAATCTCTAAAAACCACAGAAAATTGATTTCTTGCATCCAAATAAACAACTTGATCAAAACTTTTTTTAGAAATAGAGAGCGAAATAAGAACCAAGGCAGATATAATAGCAATAAATCCGATGGTCATAAGTAATACAATAGCTTTTTTCATTATGTTTAAAGTGACTTTCTTTTATAATAGGTAACAGTGTATATTTTATAAACAATATGCTTAAAATACAACTATTTTAAAAAGGTAATTATATGAAAAAAGGTTTTTCACTTATAGAGATTATGATTGTTATCATCA
>JAMOMX010000455.1 GCA_027066935.1 Sulfurimonas sp.
AGCATTTTTTAGTTCTTTTCGACCAAGAATTTGACTCTTTTAGAGACTTTATTGGTTGATATTATAGCTAAAATATACTACTAAAACCCTTCATCTAGGGATTTAGTGGGTTTTTCAGGACTGACTACTTAATACCGCAATAAGTTACGGTTTCCACTAGAATCACAAAAACTCAAAATCAGAAATAAACTTTAACTTATGTTTCATTTTATAATATCTTTTAACTCTTCTAGCTATTTGTTTTCTTAAAGTTTACAAAATAAGTCTTAACAAAAGTCCATGCTAGTATAGAAGGTAAGAAAAATTGTAAATATGAAAGCTTTGGTATAGTTTTTAATATCGAATTACTAAAAAATATTAAAAAACCTGATTGTTATGAAAATTTAAATCCGAATTATGCAATAGATATTGAAATATAGTGTTTGTGCTTTACATTAGAAATTTTAGGACAAATTTGACTTTATACGAAATCATCAAAAGTAGCGAATAGCGGTTGCAAAGCAAGCTATCGTATCAATTGAGATTGCACTCATCTTTTTTCTTCTTGGTCTCTGAAATATGGTTTTCGGACTATCTTGTGACTCCCAAATTATCTTCTAAAAAACTGTGGAATTTTTGAGATATTTTTGAGAAATAAAGTTACTAAACTACCTATCTTGTTGTTTTTCAAAGCTTTTAAATCTTCAACAGATTTTTGAAGCAGGTTTTTTAAACTTTTGTTGCTAGCTCCTCCTGTTCTCATGACATACAATACATTTGGTAAATAGCATACTTTTGTCTCATCTTCAGAAAGGATTTTAAGCATGAAATTATAATCTGCAGCTATTTTAAAATCCGTATCAAACAGACCAAACTTATCATACACCTCTCTTTTGATAAAAAATGCAGGATGTGGTGGCATCCAACCTTTTTTGAGGTTTTCATATTCAAACTTTCCACTCTTCCAATATCTCACTACTTTATCTGTATCGTCTTGAGCTACATACATAAGATCACCATATACACCATCACAATCATTTTTTTGAAAATAATCTGCTACCATCGCTATCACTTGATTATGCAGATAAAAATCATCTGAATGCAAAAAACATATCACATCGCCAGTAGCCTGTCTTATGCCTTTGTTTAATCCATCATAGATACCCTCATCTACCTGAGATATAAACTTATGAATTTTGTTACCGTAAGATTTTATAATACCTACTGTACCATCCGTTGAAGCACCATCTATGACTATATATTCTATATTTTTATAAGATTGATTTAAAACAGATTCTATTGCTTCTGCTATATGGTCTTTGTTATTGTAAACTGATGTAATTATTGATATTTTCATTTATATACTTCATCATGAGTGCCGATATCTACCAAAATAATTTTTTCATCTTCCAACTGTAAAATAATAGATTTAAACTTATCTATCAAATCTGGATGTTTTTTAAAAAACTTTTTACTTTTTTTGACAAAAATATCTTCTTTATCTACAAGAAACAAACTCAAATACTCAGCTCTTCAAATAATTTGGATGATGAAAGTTCTTTAAAATTATCCTCTTTGTCAGATTTACTTTTCTCAAAGACATCTAAACAATGTTTTTCATCGATTGTAAATCCATCATCAGACTTACTTACCTTAACACCTTTATTTTTCAAGCTTTGTAAAAACCACAATACTTCATCTACTACATCTTGATTTTCAATCTCAATTTTAAAAGTATGCATATTTTAATCCTCTATTTATCTTAGAGCCATTATAGCTAAATTCAACTTTTCTTAAAAAATTGTGAAATTTTAAATATATTTTTCAAAAACAGGGCTACAACACTACCAACTCTATTTTGTTTCAAAGCCCTTAAATCTTCTTTTGATTTTTGCCAAAGATTTTTTATACTTTTGTTGCTAGCTCCACCCATACGCATGACATAAAGAACATTTGGTATATAACATGCCGTAAACTTTTGACTGCTTAAGATTTTGAGCATAAAGTTGTAATCCGCAGATATTTTAAAGTCCGTATCAAAAACTCCAAATCTTTTATACACTTCTCTTTTGATGAAAAATGCAGGATGTGGAGGCATCCAGCCTTTTTTGAGATTTTCGTATTTGAACTCACCACTATCCCATCGTCTTACAACTCTGTTTGTATCTTCTTTGTCAACATAGATCAAGTTACCGTATACACCATCACAGTTTTTCTCTTTAAAAATCTGAACAATTTCTTCTAGTACTTGATCATATAGATAAAAATCATCACTATGCAAAAAACCTATCACATCACCCGTTGCTTGGTGTATGCCTTTGTTTAGTCCATCATATATACCTTCATCTGGTTCAGATATAAATTTACTAATCTTATTACCATAAGATTTAATTATCTCAGATGTACCATCAGTAGAAGCACCATCTATGACGATGTACTCTATGTTTGGATAGGATTGATTTAGAACTGATTCTATCGCTTCGGCTATTTGGTTTTTGTTGTTGTAAACTGCTGTGATGATTGATATTTTCATAATTTAAATCCATATTCTTCTTTTATAATTTCTTTGATACTTATATTCAATTCTTTAGCTTTTTTTTCTATTTCATATACTTTTACATCTACTAAAAATCGATACCAAAAACCCTGTAAAAAATTCCATACTAAACCTTGATAGCCATCTAAAAAACCTAATCTAAAAATATATCGATAGTGAAAATAGAGAAATGACCTTAGACTTTTTGGTAGTTTTTCATAAAACTGATGTTTTAAAAATTTTTTAATACTGAATTCCTCATTATCCAAAGTCTCCTGATTTTCATTTAAAAAATTATATTTTTTATTTAGTTGCTCTATAGCCTCTTTGATTGCATACCCATTATGCTTTTCTATCCACCACGTAATATTATTAAGATTATGATCCCAAAATGAACCTTTTAAAATTTTTGTTTTATAGTCACCATTAAAAACTATATGTTCATCCATAAGTTTATTTTCACAATATCCTCTACCATGTTCCCATATTCTTAATAACTGTGTGGGATAAGTGCCACCATGAAGCATCTTTTTACCTAAAAAAATATGTCCTCTATTCAATATATATCCTCTTATATCATTAACTTGTAAAAGCTCCTCTTTAATCTCATTAGCTAATTTTGAACTTATAACTTCATCTGCATCCAATCTCATTACATATTTTGTTTTAATGTTACAATTTTCCAATGCCCAGTTAAACTGTACAGAATGGTTATTTGGCCATTGATTTTGTAAAACTTCTGCACCTAGTTTCTTTGCAATTTCAACTGTCTTATCTGTGGAAAATGAATCTATTATAAAAATATTTTTTGCAATTAAGTCAACAGACTTGATACATCTTTCTATATGCCGCTCTTCATTAAACGTTAAAATAAGAACTGAAAGAGATGGTTTATCTTGTTTTATATTCATTATTCATCCAATACTTTTTTATAAACTTCAAGTGTCAATTGTGCTGAATTTTCCCATGATAATTTAGAAGCGTGAGATATCCCCTTTTTTATTAAAGTATTTCTAAAAACTTTATTTTTTAGAAATTGAAGTCTCTGATCAGCTTCCTTTAAATTATCAAGTTCATACGCAAGCTCAGTATAAGCCATGACTTCCGGCAAAGAAGATGTTTTAGCGTAGACAACAGGACACCCTGCGGCTTGTGCTTCTAGTGCCGGTATACCAAAACCTTCATATTTTGAAGGAAACAATAGTGCATAAGCACTATTGTACAATTTATTTAACTCTTCATTTGTAACATGTTGAATATTAAGTATTTTACCAGACAATTCAATATCATTTTTTTTAAATGAACTTAATTCATCTTTGCTAAATTTTCCTCCTCCAACACAGACGACTTTAAAATCATTTTCTTTGATAAATTTGGACTGAAATAGTAGCCTAAGTACGAATTCAAAATTTTTACATCCAATTCTATTGCCGACATAGAGTAAATATTGATTACAACTAACTGTATCTTGATTTACTTTTAATATAGTTGGTTGCTTTTTAAGTTTTCTAAACTCCTTATCTACACCATTAGGTACAACATATACAATATTGGGATTAATTTCAGGATATAATTGTAAAAGATCAAGCTTTGTATGTTTAGATACGCAAATGATTGCATCAGCTTTTTTCATAGATTTTCTTTTTTGCCATACATGTATATTCTTTTTCATACCACTATCAAAAAACTCATACATAAAATCATGAACGGTAACAATTTGTTTAACATTTTTATTAAAAAAAAATGGTACTCTATAGTAGCTTGAGTGGAAGATGCCATGTTTTACTTTATTAAATATAGGCAAATACCTTCTTAATTGTAAGGGAAATATAGAATCCTGTTTAATTTGCAATATACTTGTCATGGGATAAAATACATTATCTCTAGCATTATCACCTTGTATATTTATTAAGCTTAGCTCGTTATTTTCAGAAAAATTTTCAATCATTTTTGACCAATATTTACTAATACCTCCAGCTTTTTGTAATTCAAATACTATGTCATCAAAATAAATTTTTATCATACTAAAGTCTCCCTCTTCTAAAAAATAAATCTAAAAATAATGCTATTACCCACAATTGAAAAATATATTTTATAAATACTCCAAAATCATTACGCAATGATAAGATAAATGCAATATAGAATAAAATATAGCTAGTCTGTATAAATGTTACTGCTACAGAGTGTTCTAGTCTTATTAAAATTTTCTTCCTACCATAACCTAGTATGTAACCAATTAATAAGAAGTATAAAATAGCAAACCAACTATAATTTAATAACAACTCTGCAGGCAAAGAAAAACCTCCACCAAAAACTCCAGCATCATGTAAGATCATTCCGTATATATCATGTTTTTGTTGGTCTAAACCAATAATATTTCTTAAAAAACTTGGCAAAAGTAAAAATAATGATGAATAAAATGAACTACCTAACATCCAAGCATTTTCATAAGAATTCATTACTTCTGCAACAATTAAATTAAATAATAAAGTATATTCAAAACTAAATAAACTTGACAATATTTCCGAAAAACTCATAGGCCAGTACCTAGCAACTATAAATATATTAGGTATAAATGGTAAGAGTCCAAGTATACCAATATAATAATAATTAATCTTATCTCCTCGTTTTAACAAAATTGGAATAATAAGAGATCCTAAAAACTCTAAAATCATAGAGCGTGCTTGAAAACTTACTAAAAGTAAAAAATATACAAATAATAGAATTTTTTGCATAAAACTAAATCGTCCTCCAATCATTATAAAATAAGCAATCAAAAGGTTTGGAATTATTCTCATTTCAAAAATAAAATTATAATTATGTCTATAATTAACTAAAGGTGTATATTTAAAACCATTTGTTATTATTCCATACAATAATATTATAGTTAATAAACTAATAGTAGTATTTATTAAAATTTTTACTATAATTGGATTAGGTTGAATGAACTGCTTAGTAGGCAGTTTATTTCCATTTTTACTTCCTATATAAAAACCAACTAAAAGAAATAAAAAATTAAAAAAATTAAAAAATACTACTTTTATAATTGTTTCATTTGGATAAGTCATCTTTAAAACACTACCATAAAATTCATGTTGTGTAGCCCCAATGGGGTCAAAAAGATATTCTAAACCAAAAAGGACATATAGCACAAAAAATACAAATGCCTGAAAAAACAATATCATTACATACTATCCACAATGTAATCTATTGGCATTTATTTAGTAATCCTTTATTTAATGAAATATTAGCTCTTCCAAAAAAATTACCTTCATTCAAGATTTCAAATAAATAACAATACAAAAAATGTTTAATTTTCTCTTTTTCTTTAGATGCTACTGTATTGCTCGCACAATATTTTTTATAAAATGCCTCACCTAAAACAAATGTTGGTTTATAATACATCAGTGACTCAATGCCAACTGTAGAATTAATAGTAATTACTTTCTTTGAGTATTTAATTAATCGATATGTATTATTATTAACAAAATAAATATTTTTATTCTTTTTTTTAAGACTAATAATATGCTTGACTATTTCACTATTCTTCTCTGCAGGGTGTGGCTTTATTAATAATGTACAGTCGCTTTTCTGAGCATCAGCTAATGCAATATCTATAGCATCTTTAAGATTTACATTTGAATTTCTTATTATTTGAGAATCTGTACTCACCTGCAAAGGAAAGAAAAAATAAGATATTTTTTCTAAGCTTATATTATCATATTCAAATAAAATATTTTGTAAAAAGATTTTATTTTTAACTTTCTTCAGAATATTTGTATCATCTTCTGTAAGATTATATTTTGAAAATAAATTATAAATCAAGTCCAATGAAATAAAATAATTAATTTTTTTATTTGTCGCCTGAGGAACTGTATGTAATTTTTCTTTTTTTGCCTTATGTTCTTTTAAAAAATTCAGTATTTTATCTTCATTATAATGTTTACACTTGCTAATGTCTCGATAAGTTAAAGAGGATTTCGCATTTACTCCTTGCCTATCAATAAATAATTTATTGGGAAAATTACCTGTCTCAAAATAAAGTTTTTTAATATCCAAATTATCTGCCACAATAGATGCCGTATACCCTTGTAGCCTTGAAGCATTCCACAAAAACAATATATTAGTTCTATTATTGACAAAATAATTTTTGAATCCTTTTGTCAATAGATCAAACTGTATTCTTGCATTACTTTTTTTAAGAAATAAGGCTTTAACATCCAATAAAATTGCATCTTCTTCATATTTAGAAAATTCTTCATTATCTATTTGACGCCGAATAAAACTTTGTAGCATATGTACTCTATAGTTATTTTTCTTAAGTATTAAATAAGAACTAAAACTTGTTGTTAGAAATGTTATATCATGCTCATTTTTAAGACAGTTTGCTACCCTTATAAAAAATCGCACTTTAGCGTTATTAATTGCAAATATTGTAATATGCATTATTTGCCATCCAAAAGTAACTTTGTTTTAAGAATAAAATTTCTTTTAATTTCTTGTAATTCTTTTAGTCTTATATCTAATTCTTTCAACATATTTGTCTGACTATTTTTAATTAAGCCAAATAGGTTTTTAAAATCTTGAATATCAAAACTATCATCAAACTTTATATTGTATTTTTCTAATGCAAAAAGTTTTAATGCTCCACCATTTTTATGTTCATAATAATCAAAATTGGCTAAACTAATTACAGCTGTTTTCTCCCCAACTGCAAATATTATAGGATGGTGCTTCATTGTCAAACACACCTTAGAATTTGATATAACACCTCTTATAAGTTTAAAATCAAAGTTGTAGTCAAATTTTATTACATTTACATTTGGATATTCATTTAAATAATCATCAATAGTGATATAATCTGTAGGAGTCATTGCAATTAATACAATTTTCTGCTTTTGTTCATTCAAAATATAATTAACAATTTTATTAACTCTTTTTCTAAGTTTTTGTTTTGCTTCTTGATCTTTCTCCATACCCCAATAATGAATATTTAAAGTTACATAGTTTTCAAAATCTTCTTTAGTTAAACCAAGTTTTACTAATTCTTTTTTCACAATTTCACTATTTACTTTATCACAAAAAAGTGCATCATCAAATGTTACAAATGTATTCTTATCATCTATACCAATACCTTTTAGAGCTTCTATAGAATCTTCAGGATCTCTTGTAGTAATAATATCTGCTTTTGATAGTCCCCATTTTGCTAAAAACTTATTAAAACTGCCATTCCATATACCAATAGTTTGACCTGACAACACAACAGATACATTCATTACTTTTGCTATTGATATGAAGAAAACTCCATCCCACAATCTAGATAAGGTTTTACCAGTAAGATAACCGCCACCACTATAAAATAACATGTCAGATTTTTTAAGCTCTTCCAAAAGAGCCGCTTTTTTAGCATTAATTAAAAAAGTTGGCAAGTCAGCTCTAACTAAATAAGCATTTAAATAAACTAAAATAGCATTAAATAAAAACAATATCTTCACTGGCAAGTTACTGACACTATATAAACTTATATCATTGTGATCATAGAAAGATTCTCTAGGAGATTCAAATACTATACATTTACCATGTTCATTATATGTATAATCTCTATCATGTGTAAGTACAACTTTTCTATACTGAGGTAATTCTTTTTCTAGTAATTGCAATGTAGCATTTAATTGTGCTTCATCTCCAACATTCTTATATCCATATCCACCTGTTATAAGAATCTGATTTGATTTGTTTGTTTTTTTATAAACAAACAAATTTTTCAATTTTCCTAAATAGAAATTTGCAAATCTTATGTATGGGTTTTTTGTTATTTTTAGTTTTGTCATTATTCTTCCTATTAATTCGAAATTTTTTGCTATTTTTACTACATATTTTAATTTATTATATGTTTTTTTATATCCATATTTTATATACCACTCTTTTGATAATTTAGAAATTAGATATTTAAAAGTATATCCGCTAAATAAATTATTGATATGATATTTAGTCTTATATAGTCTATCATTTATCTGCACTTGCTTAAATTTGGTTGTTGATTTTTGACTATTTGCAACAATATCAAAACCTAATATCTCTTTTGTAATATTTTTATTATTGTCAAATATCTGCTGGATTTCTTTATTTCTAATCACAACAATACTTTTAGCAAGTGGATCATTAGCCCATTTGCCCCAAGCATCTTTAATACTTATATCAGCAGTATAGCCCCAAAAATCACTACATTTGAAGCAGATATTCATACTAAAAAAATAATTTCTCCATGTTTCAGTAAAAATAGTTTTAAACCTATCTTTTTTTAAAATGGTTTGATTACCATTATAAGAATCATTTTTAAAAAAATGATTCTTAAAATGGTTTGCATTTTTTAAATTATCTTTATTTCTAAGATTTACCTTAAATATTTCATTTTTTGATATATCTTCTGATTCTGATAGAAAATCAATAAATTGACCATTTACATTATGACTACAAGATAAAGCTATAGTATAGAGCCTATTTTTTTTATAATGTCTATTTTTCTTAAATACATCATTAACTGCTCTTATGATACAAGGTACTCCTATAAAAAGTATTCTTTCTTGTTTATCTATAAACTCTTTTAAAACTTTTTCAAAAGATATTGGGGCATAAAATGAACTTCTTTTTGATTCAATTTCATCTATGGTTCTACTAATTGAAGCATTATAGTGAATTTCTCCGATCTTTCCCATACTCATTTCTGCATGTATAACTACATCAATCATATTGTTTTCAAGCATATCAAGAGCAAGTGCAGTTACTACACCACCTGAAGCACTTTTTCTTCTTTTTTCTTCCCTATTATCATAAGCTATAAAATACTCACTACCTTCAAGTCCAAAAGAATTAGAATCTTCACTTTGAGTAACTTTTTTAGCTTCATCTATAATTTTATCGTTTGTAAATGGACAATATTTAACACAAGTGGTACACTCTGTACAATTATCGTTTATAGTTGGTTGTATCTCTTTATATTCAGTATATACCATATCAATAGCATTATGGGGACATACCGTGTCACAAATACCACATCCTATGCAATGGTTATAATTTACAGTACTAAATACAACATGAGGTTCATTCTTCATGTAATAGCTACCTTTATTTTGTTGTTTAAGTATTGATAAGATATATATACACTATAAGAAACCATTACAATCTTTACAATTTGAATTGCTACCGTATATCCTTCTAAATTATATATTTCATAAAAAATAATTCCTAATATAATATTTAGCACAAATCCTATAGTAAATCTTTTTATATACAAATAATTATCTTTTAACATTAAAAGATAATTAGTATTATTTGCGAATATATGAGAAAATAGACCAATTAACATAAAATCCAATACTATACTAGACCTCATATATTCTTCTGGGTTATATAAATATGTAAAAATTATATTGTTTAAAAAAAAATAAGTAAACAATATCACAGTTATAAAATAAATACTTTTATATAAAATAGATATCATTAATATTTCTTTAACTTTTTTATCATCTTTAAATACTTTTGTAAGCTGAGGAAATAATTTTCTTGCCAATAAACCTTCCCCCATTAATAAACCATTATAAATTGCTAAAGAAACTGCATATATACCAACTTCATTCTTATTTGCTATAAATCCAAGTAAAAGGATATCACTTCTTGCATATAGTTCAACAATTAACCGATTTGCTATAAATACTTTACTCTTTATAAACATCCAAATTAAGTACTTCTTACTAAATACAAAAACTCCAATATTATTTATAATATATTTATATTTCATTAATTCAGATATACTTTTTGATATAAATCTTGCTATTACGATATATATAATTGATAATTCAGACTGAATTATCAATATTGTTAATGTAGCAAACAGTAAACCATCAAAAAAGAAGTTATATTTTACATCAATGTTAATTTTTTTATAATAATCTAAAATGCTAGATAAGCTTATTGTAAGAGGTATAAGCAATAATAAAAATATATATGCTATATTTGGTAACCTCATAAGCCAAAATACAATTAATAATAAAATTGTCAATAATGAATACCCTATAATTCTTAAGATTAAAGTTGCAAAAATTAATTTTATTTTGTTAGATATTTTAGGAGCAAGAACAACAAAACTCTGTAAAGTACCCATTTGAGATACTGAAACAAATAATACAAATAAAGTATTATAAAACTGATACTCTCCGAATATATCCGACAAATAATAATTAGCAATATGTATATTTATAAAAAAGGTTATACTAAAATGAAGTAAATATAAGAGATATGATGTTACCATTATTTAGGTTTTATACTTTTCAAAATCTCTTTAAAATATTTCAAATAAACCATATTAGGCCCATCACTAAGAGCCTCTTCTGGATCCTCATGAACCTCAAAGAAAAAACCATCTACTCCTACTGCATTTGCTAACTTTGCCATATATGGTGCATATTTTCTATCCCCTCCACTGGTTCCACCTAAAGACGATGGTTTTTGAGTAGAATGTGTTACATCCATGATGACTGGATAACCAAACTCTTTCATATCTATAATTTGTCTAAAATCAACTACAAGATTACCAAGACCAAACATGCTTCCTCTCTCTGTTAACATTATCTTATCATTGCCACTCTCTTTTACTTTTATCACAGGATGTATCATATCTTTACCGTCGAGAAATTGTGCTTTTTTGATATTAATTATTTTATCTGTTTTGGCAGTTGCTATAAGCAAATCTGTTTGTCTACAAAGAAATGCTGGTATCTGAAGTATATCAACAACTTCTGCCAATGGTTTTGCTTGGCATGACTCATGTATATCAGTTGTGATAGGTAAATTAAACTCTTTTTTTACTCTCTCTAAGATTCTAAGTCCTTCTTCAAGACCTGGACCTCTATAGCTATCTAATGAAGTTCTATTTGCTTTATCAAAACTTGCTTTGAAGATATATGTAAAGTCCAATTCATCAGTCATTTTTTTAATACTCTCTGCAAGATGCATAATCATAGATTCATTTTCAATGACACAAGGACCTGAGATGATAAACTTTTTTTCTTTTAGTTTTTTATATAATTTTTCACTATTCATTTTTAGCTTTCCTTTTTACTTTGTTTGATTAGTTCTTTTAGTAAATCTTGTGATTTTAAAATATAATCATCTATATCTTTAAAAATACTATCTATATCAAAGAGGATAGCTTTAATCTTTTGTACTTTTTCTTTCATATTATCTACATTAGATTTCATCTATCAACTCCAAAGCCTTTTGATAATCTTTCTGAGTATCTATTCCTGTAGAATTATAAGTTGTTTCTATCATTTTTATCTTATATCCATTTTCAAGCACTCTTAATTGTTCTAACTTTTCTACTTTTTCTAAGTAGGTTTGTTCCATATTGGCATATGTAAGCAAAAACTCTTTTGTATAACCATATACTCCTAAGTGCCTATAAAATTTCAAAATTTTTGGAATACTATTATGATGGCTCAACAATAATTCCCAATCGTCCCTATGATGAGGGATAATAGATCTAGAAAAATATAGTGCATTGCTTTGATTGTCCACTGTTACTTTAACTGCATTATGATTTTTTAAGTCATCTACTTTATCTATTTTATGCATCGCACTGACCATAGATATATCGTTAGTAAAAGCATTGGCAAGACTATCTATAAGTTCTGGCTCTATAAAAGGCTCATCGCCTTGCACATTGATAACTACATCACATTCTAAATTTTCAACTACTTCTGCGATTCTATCTGTACCTGATTGATGTGTATCTTTTGTCATAATAACATCATCTGTAAATTTTAAACAATTATCATAAACTTTTATACTATCAGTAGCTATAAAAATTTCATCAATACTTTTAGCTTTTAAACATTGTTCATAAACTCTTTGAATTACACTTTTACCTTTTAAGTCAAGTAAAACTTTATTTGGCAATCTTGTGGAATTTAATCTCGCAGGGATTACTACTATTTTTTTCATAACACCTATAGACCTAAATCATATATTTGAACTATACCGACTAATGCCTTATCTTTAGTCACAAGTAACGAGTTTATTTTAGTATCTGTCATTACCTTTTGTGCTTCTGTAAGCTTTGCATCTTGGTTGATGGTTTTAGGGTTTTTTGTCATAAGTTTAGAGGCAGTAAGAGTAAAAAAACTATTTTCATCTTCCATAGCTCTTCTGATATCTCCATCTGTAATGATACCTTCTATTTTATTACCACTAACCACAACTGTCAATCCAAACTTACTACTAGACATAATTTTGGTTATATCCTTAATATTGTCTTCCAAAGAGCATGTTGGTAAATTTTTAGAGTTCATTACATTTTCTACTTTTGTCAAAAGTCTTCTTCCTAAACTACCTCCAGGATGAAATTGAGCAAAATCTTTATCTTTAAAATCTCTTACTTTCATAAGTGCTGTAGCAATAGCATCTCCCATAACCAATGTTGCTGTTGTAGAAGACATTGGAGCAAGATTCAAAGGACAACCCTCTTTTTCAACATGAACATTTAAGTGATAGTTTGAGTTTTTTGCTAATGTTGAAAAAGGATTACCAGTTATAGAGATAATAATATTTCCTTGATTTTTTAAAAAAGGAATAATTTTTAACACTTCATCTGTTTCTCCAGAATTTGATAACAATAATACAATATCATCTTTTTCAATCATCCCAAGATCACCATGATAAGCCTCTCCAGGATGCAAGAAAAAGCTTGGAGTTCCTGTGCTTGCAAGTGTGGCTGCAATTTTTGTCCCAATGAGTCCAGATTTTCCCATACCTGATATAATAAATTTGCCATTACTATTTAATATATCTGTTACTGCACCATCAAAATCATTTGTTAATAAACTTGATAAATTTGATATAGCCCGTGACTCTATTTTAAATATTTCTTTTGCTATCTCAATTATTTTCATTATACTTCTCCAAATACCATTCAATAGTTTTTATAGGGGTGAAGGGGTCAGGGTTTGATTTTTGACTCCAACTTTTTTATAATTTCTAATAGAGGGATCAAGTATCAAATGTAAAACACCCATTTTAATCTCCCCCATAATCATGGGATAATTCTAAACTATCTAACTTTTCCCAAGAATAATCACTCTGCCCAACTTGCCCACGACTTGCTATATCAGCATAAAGAAAAGTCTCTTCACTTGGCTTATCAAGTCCAAATTTCTTAGTTAACCAGTTTGAAGTAAGAGAAAAGTTATCTATCACAAATTCTGATAATTTATCATCATCTATAGTTGTATATGTACCAAATGTATCAACCGCAACTGATGTGGGTTTAATAACACCTATAGCATATGATAGTTGAACATTACATTTTTTTGCAAGTCCAGCAGCTACGATATGCTTTGCTATATATCTAGCTGCATAAAGACCACTTCTATCCACTTTTGTATAGTCTTTAGATGACTGAGCTCCGCCACCTATAGGTGCATATCCACCAAAACTATCTACAATCAACTTTCTACCAGTTAATCCACTATCATGTAGTGGCCCATGATTGACATATCTTCCTGTTGGATTTAGGTGTATGATTGTAGTTTGGGGATTATATAGATTAGTAGGAAGTCCAGAATCGTTTATGAGACCTTGTAAAAGCTCTCTTACCTTAACGATATCCATACCTTCCACACTAGGAGCACTTAAAACAATAGTATGTATTTTTTGTGGTTTGCAGTTTTCAAAGTTCTCTTTAGTTTCATAGTCTATCGTTACTTGTGTTTTGATATCAACACCAAGCTTATGATTGTGAGCCAATGCATAATGATAAACTTTATCACAAAGCACACGAGCATAAGTGATAGCAGAGGGCATAAAGTCAGCAGTCTCATCAGAAGCAAAACCAAACATGATTCCTTGATCACCAGCACCTATCTCTCCATCTTCTTGATCTACCCCTTGATTGATATCTGGAGATTGTTGATTTAGAAGCACTTGTACTTTCACATCATCAGGGTAAAGTGTCTCTTCTTTGGAGAAAGAACTTGTTCCATCATAACCAATCTTTATAAATGCATCTTTGACTATCTTTTCATAATCTTTTTGGCTTAAGTTTGCCTTTGAAGTAACTTCTCCGCCGATGATAACATGATTTCCAGCTACAAATACTTCACTAGCAACTCTTGATTGACTATCTTCTATGATAAGCCTATCTACAATACTATCAGCAATGATATCTGCACATTTATCAGGATGTCCTGGACTTACTACTTCACTTGTAAATAGATACATTATTTTGCCACCTTGATTAGAGTGAGGTCACGTATCAAATGTAAAACACCCATTTTAATCTCCTCATAATCATGGGATAATTTTAAACTACTATTTTCCTTATAATTCAACATTGTTCCCGCTTTATACCATATTGGTTTATTGATTAGTTCTTGTTTTGTCATTTGATTTACCCTCTAAATACTCTACTTTTGCATAACTTACAAAAAGCACCAATATTTAATATAATATTAAATATTTATTTTATCTTTTTAAAATTAAAATAGCTTGAAGTTTTACTCAACTATTGTGAATATCCTTGTAGATAAATGGGAGGATGCTACTTTTATCCTAAGTTCTCGATACAGCAACATAAACACCGTTCGGATTTTGTTTTATAAAATTCAATGTATTCAAGATAGTATATTGGCAACTTAAATACGAAAGCAATGCTTTAGATTTGCATATCTTTTATGCTACACTAAAGTATGGTTTCCGAATCGGAGGCGATACTTTAGATTTGCAAAAATGACTTATCTAAAATAATATTTTCCTGTTTCATGCCACTCTTCCATTCATCTTTTTCCAAGAACCGTTCTATGTTGCTTTTAACTTGCTCGATTGGGATTATGTTATTTTGCATTTAAATACCACTCATAAACTCTTTTTATGCCCTCATCCAACTCTACCTTATGTCTCCATCCAAGAGAGTGAATCTTTGAAGGATCAGTGAGCTTTATCATAGTATCATCTGGTTTATCAGTGTTAAAGTAAAGCCCCCCCTTCATAGCCTACTATCTCTTTTATCATCTTGGCTAATTCTGCGATTGATATATCTTCACCAGTACCGATGTTTATATGAGTGTTTCGGACTTCTTTTTGTGGAGCTAAAGCACCACTTCTTTCTGTTTTTTGCAAAGCTGAAGCATTGCCTTCGATATCACTAAAGTCTCTATTTTCCATAAGAAAAATGCAGGCATCTGCCATGTTATCACTATAGAAAAATTCTCTTTTTTGAATATTCATCTATATCACTCCCTTTACAATCTCTATATCAATTTTGTTAAATCCAAAAACTTTATTTCCAAGATCTTTCAAGCTTGCACCTATATGATAAGCTTCACTATCATCTATGAGTAAAAATCTATCATGAAACTTATCTGAAGTTTGCATTATTAGATTACTATACTGCTGATTGTATCTTTCTATATCAAGCCTAAGTTGTTTGGATATTGATTTTGTAACAATTGTAAAATTTATAGTTGCATATTTGCTAAAAAGTGTCAAAACTGTATCGTCGATATAGTTATCTATCAAAGTTACTTCTTCTTTGGCACTTTTTAATAAATCATTTATGAAGATATAAGCATCAAATATTTGACCATTGCAAAATACTCCCTGAGTTGGTTTTATATTTTTATCTTCTATGGCTTGAAATATTTTATTGAATTCTTTATCATGTTTCAAAATCTTATTTTCAACAGTATCTAATCTTTGAAAAATAGAACTATTTGAAAGTAAAAACTTTCTCATTTGAACAAAAGTTCTAATAATCTTGATACTAATATCCACTGATATTTTACTTTTTAGTACTGCACTAAATATAGATACACCTTGTTCTGTAAAAGCATAAGGATTAACAGTAGAGTGTTTTAAGTTTTTGAACCGGTCACATTTTGTGACCAGTTCATTTTTTTCTACTTGATAAAGCTCAGCTAAATCTCTGTCTATCATTAGAACTATTCCACGGAAAGTAAAAATCTTATTTTGTATATTGTCCCTGTTGAGTGTAGTTATATTATTCATTTTTATTTACCAGATACCACTCATAAACCATTTTTATCCCATCTTCAAGTTTAACTTTATGTCTCCATCCAAGAGAGTGAAGCTTTGAAGGAACTGTTAGTTTTACCATCGTACCATCTGGTTTATCGGTATTAAAATAGAGCTCACCACTATATCCTATGATATCTTTTATCATGTAAGCTAACTCTTTGATAGAGATATCTTCTCCTGTACCTATATTTATATGAGTATTTCTTATCTCTTTTTGATCATCTTTATAGGTATCTTTAAAGTCTCTATTTTCCATAATAAAAATACAAGCATCTGCCATATCATCACTGTAGAGAAATTCTCGTCTTGGTTTTCCACTTCCCCAAATCTCTACTTTTGGAGTATTATTTATCTTTGCTTCATGTATCTTTCTTATGAGTGCAGGAAGAACATGAGA
Source organism: Sulfurimonas sp. (assembly GCA_027066935.1). GTDB lineage: Bacteria > Campylobacterota > Campylobacteria > Campylobacterales > Sulfurimonadaceae > Sulfurimonas. The sequence continues at coordinate 17,004 of JAMOMX010000455.1, forward strand.
GGTTTTAAGATCAAAGTTGTCATTTTCTCCATAAAGATTGGTCGGCATCACTGATATGAAGTTTGTTTCATACTGGAGATTGTAACTCTCACACATTTTGATACCTGCTATCTTTGCTATAGCGTATGGTTCATTTGTATACTCTAGTTCGTCTGTGAGTAGATACTCCTCTTTCATCGGTTGTGGACAGTTTTTTGGATAGATGCAAGTACTTCCTAAAAAAAGTAATTTTTTAACATTGTTTAGGTAACTTTGATGGATGACATTGTTTTGAATTTGGAGGTTTTCATAGATAAACTCTGCTCTGTAGGTGTTGTTGGCTACTATGCCTCCTACTTTGGCAGCTGCTAGTATGACATACTCTGGTTTTTCATTTTGAAAAAATGTTTCTACGGCTTCTTGGTTTGTTAGGTCGAGTTCAATATGTGTTCTTGTGATGAGATTTGTATATCCTTTTTGTTGTAGGTTTTTTACTATTGCAGAGCCTACAAGCCCTCTATGCCCTGCTATGTATATCTTAGAGTTTTTATCCATTTGAAAACTCCTCTAATTTTATAACGACAAACTCTAAATATCTATTATCTTCCACAAATGATTCTATCAACTCAATTTTTAAATTATTTTCAATATTATTGATCATATCTACTATAATTTCTTTAAAATTTTTCAAATCATTGTTTATGATATCATAAACCTCATCTGGCTCTATTCCAAAATATTCATGAATTATGATATTTCTAAAGTCAACTATCGTTTGAAACTTTTTATCAAGTAATCTATTTTTTATCATATGTTTACTTGCTTCTCCAATGATCTCAAATTCTCTTATAACACTATCCCAGGACTTAAAGTCATGTAATAAATCCTGAGCATTTGAAAACTCTTTGGAAATATACTCTATTTTCAATATAGCAACATATGCATCAAAAATAAAAAGTTCTATATCTCTTTTAGACATATATAAACTCCTTCTTGATTCTATTTTTTATAAATGTTTTCATACTATCAAAGTAACCCAAATCAACTTTTTTGTTTAATCTTTTTTCTATCATCTCTCTAGCATGAAGTCTATTTACAAATTTTCTCTCTTTTGCTTCAAGTATAACTATATCAATATCACTATCTTCACTAGCTTCATCCCTTGCATAACTTCCAAAAAGTGCTATCTTTTCTATACCAAATCTTTGATTTAGTTCTTGTTTTAACTCTCTTAATTGTTTCAAAAGCTCTTTTTGTGTCATAAAATATCCTACTCAAAATAATTCATGATAGTATAACCACCATCTTTAAGATACTGATCTTTTGTCATAAGCTTCAAGTCACTTGCCATCATATCGTTTACCAGTTCTTCTAACTTATACTCTCTTTTCCAACCAAGTTTTTTTTCTGCTTTACTTGGATTACCCAAAAGTAAATCAACTTCGGTTGGTCTAAAGTACTGAGGATCTACAGCAACTACTTCTTTACCTATCTCAATCTGATACTCAGAGTTTGAACATGATTTTACATATCCTTTTTCTTCTACACCTTCACCTCTAAACTCTAACTCTACACCAGCATAAGCAAATGACATCTTTACAAAGTCTCTAACAGTTGTAGTTATACCAGTCGCGATAACCCAATCTTCAGGCTTAGGAGCTTGAAGTATCATCCACATCATCCTGACATAATCTTTAGCATGTCCCCAGTCTCTTTTTGCATCAAGGTTTCCAAGGTACAGTTTATCTTGTAAACCCAATGCTATCTTAGAAGTTGCTCTTGTTATCTTTCTAGTTACAAATGTCTCTCCTCTTACAGGCGACTCATGGTTAAAGAGTATACCGTTACATGCAAACATGCCATAAGCTTCTCTATAGTTTACTGTTATCCAGTAAGCATACATCTTGGCTACTGCATATGGACTTCTTGGATAAAAAGGCGTTGTTTCACTTTGAGGAGTCTCTTGTACTTTTCCATAAAGTTCACTTGTACTTGCTTGGTAGATTTTTGTCTTTTTTGTAAGCCCAAGTAGTTTTACAGCTTCAAGTATTCTAAGTGTTCCTGTGCCATCAGCATTGGCTACATACTCAGGTGTTTCAAAACTAACTGCTACATGACTCATCGCTGCAAGGTTATATATCTCATCAGGCTGTACTTCTTGGATGATACGAGTAAGATTCATACTATCTGTCATATCTCCATAGTGAAGGATAAAGTTTCGGTTTTCTACATGAGGATCTTGATAGATATGATCTATTCTATCTGTGTTAAAAAGAGAGACTCTTCGTTTGATACCATGTACGATATATCCTTTTTTAAGAAGAAATTCTGCAAGATAAGAACCATCTTGTCCCGTGATACCTGTGATAAGTGCGACTTTTTTACTCAAATGATTTTCCTTTTTAGCAAAATTAAATTATTTACTACTTTATATAATTAAAGACAATATTTTATCTTTTTTTTATTTGTTTTGACTTAAATTAAAAATTTTGTATATCATTTATGCTACAGTGCAACACTAAAGTATTGCCTCCAGCAAAGACCGTAATTTATTGCGGTACCAAGTCTGAATCCTAAGCTCTTTTAAAATCATCCTCAATCCTAACAATATCATCTTCCCCAGTATACTCCCCAACTTGAGCCTCTATAAGCACAACAGGAATCTTCCCCTGATTTTCTAGCCTATGAACCTCTCCCATCTTGATATAAGTTGACTCATTTGGACGGATGAGTTTGACTTCATCTCCTACCGTCACTGTCGCCGTACCACTCACAACTATCCAATGTTCATTTCGATGAAAATGTTTTTGCAAACTTAATCTTTTTCCTGGTTTTACGATGATTCTTTTGATTTTGTAATTATCATGAGAGAGCAATACTTCATAAGTTCCCCATGGACGATGGGCCAAAGTATGGATATTTGTCAGTTCACTCTTTTTCTCTTTTAGTTTACTTACTACCTCTTTTACCTTTTGAGAACTTCCTTTTTTACTGATAAGCAGTGCATCGGGAGTATCTATGATGATGAGATCTTCGATATCTATCGTTGATATCTGTTTGTCATGTGTGACTATAAGATTATTTTTAGAGTCTATACTTATGTGTTTATCGTTTTGTGTATTGCCATTTTGATCTTTTGGTAGCTCTTCATAAAGTGCATCAAAGCTTCCTAAATCACTCCAGTCGATGTCGCAAGGTATCACTTTTACCTTGTTGCTTTTTTCCATCACAGCATAGTCTATGCTATCAGATGGGATAGCACTCATAAGCTCATGTGTGATTCTTTTTTGGTTATTTGCAATCTTTTGGTTGTTTTCATAAGCTTTTTGACAAGCATCATATATCTCTGGTGAATACTTTTTAAGCTCTTGTAAAAACAGACCCGCCTTAAAGCAAAACATCCCGCTATTCCAGTAGTAGTTACCTTTTTGGATATACTCTTTTGCAGTCTCTAAATCAGGCTTTTCTTTAAAACTTTTGACACTCTCTCCATCAGCTTCGATATACCCAAATCCCGTCTCTGGATAATTTGGTGTTATACCAAATGTCACAAGATTATCCTCTTTTGCTAATCCCTTTGCATCTTGGACTGCTTTTTGATACGCTGTTTCATTTTTGATGAGATGATCAGATGGTGTTACCAATACTGTCTCTTCAGGTTCGATATCCATACAAGCTAAAGCGATAGCAGGAGCTGTGTTTTTGCCTATCGGTTCCAATAAAAATGTTGACTCTTCTTCTAGTTGGTCAACTGCTAAAAAATATTGCTCTGTATTGGATACTATATAGAGTTTTTCACAAAGCTTGGTATTTCTCATAGCTGTTAGCTGAAAAAGAGACTTATCATCAAAAAGTTTGACAAACTGTTTTGGCATGAGTGTTCGGCTGATAGGCCAGAGTCTCGTACCGCTACCGCCGCATAGGATGATATTTGTCATAAAACCTCACTTATTTGATATAAATCAATATATTTGTTTATATTAGAATTTAATTATATTATCTAAATAATATTTAATTTTTATTTAAAAGATTTGATATTTATAATGATTCTTGCTACGTGAGTATGGTTTGTATGAGATTTGGTTTAATATACCATATTTTTTATGATTGATTTTTTTGAAACTACAAAAGTTTTTCTGATAATTAGTTTTGAAGTTACAGGAAGTTTTCCATCTAAAAAATCATCATCACAAATCAATACTTCATCACTATGGAGTTTGTTAACTTTACTGCTAATAGGAATAGCAATAAAATCATCATAAGGTAAATTATCTTTAAAAACTAAAATAGAACTCACACAAGACAATTTCTCCCTCTTTTACTTCCATATCTCATCCTCTTTTTCATCTTTCCAATCATCAATAAGATTGGCTGTATGATTAGAATAAGCCCTAAGATCTAAGTCTAGTTCAATATTTTTACTTTTTATCTCCTCTATTATCTTAACTTCATCACTAGGAAGGTTTTGTAGAAAATATATTACTTTATCAAAAACACTATCTTTTATCTCTAGTCTTATACTATGCATTTAGACTCCTCGATTTTTTTTCTACAATTATATTAAATTTCTATTCGTTTATATTAAAGTTGTTTGCTTTGGAGACCGTAATTTATTGCGGTATATTCTGCAAAGCCTAAGTTTACCTTTGGAAAGTGTAAAAAAAATTTTAACCTGATATACTTTTTCAATCCCCTGTTATAATTTTACAAAGTGATGCCCACGGTAATGCAAAACTAAGCCAATGTGGGAGAGGTGATGTTTATGTCACTTCTAGCACTATTGGCAGGAGCCAATGGGTATGTGGATATGGAGATGTGGATTAAATCTAAAAAAAGAGAGCTAAAAGGTGTTTTAGGACATGGATTT